>CACZII010000004.1 GCA_902781185.1 Fibrobacter succinogenes | reverse complement strand
GGGCAAGGAAGAAGTTCGCAAGTACAAGGATTCTAAGCGCCTCGCTTACTACGCCGACGCTCAGGTGTGGTGGTGCAAGCACTGCAAGATTGTTTGCGCGAACGAAGAAGTCTTGAACGACGGCTCTCACGAAAAGTGCGGCACCAAGGAAGTCGAACGCCGTAACCTGAAGCAGTGGCTCATGCGCATTCCGCTGTATGGCGACCGCCTGCTGAAGGGCCTCGACAAGCTCGACTGGCCGCAGGGCGTGAAGGACATGCAGAAGAACTGGATCGGCAAGAGCTACGGCGCCGAAGTGGACTTCCCGATTGCCGACGCTAACGGCAAGCCGACGGTCAAGAAGCTCCGCGTCTATACCACCCGTTGCGATACGCTGTTCGGTGCCACCTACATGGTCGTCGCCCCGGAACACGCGATGGTGCCGGAACTCACGACCGCCGAACAGAAGGCCGCCGTGGAAGAATACGTGCACGCCGCCGCCTTGAAGAGCGACCTCGACCGTACCGAACTCGCCAAGGAAAAGACCGGCGTGTTTACTGGCTCTTATGCCGTGAACCCGCTCACCGGCACCAAGATTCCGGTGTGGGTTGCCGACTACGTTCTGACCGGCTACGGCACCGGCGCCATCATGGCCGTGCCCGCTCACGATACCCGCGACTTCGATTTCGCGAAGAAGTTTAACCTGCCCGTCATCTGCATCATGGAACCCGATGCAAGCTGCCCGGTCGACGTTCGCCCGAAGGTCCTCGCTGGTGAAGCCTGCTGGGCTGCCGACGGCACCTACATCAACAGCCAGAACGACACGCTCTGCCTGAACGGTCTCAACAAGAAGCAGGGTATCGCTAAGGTGATCGAATGGCTCGAAGCCAACAAGATCGGTAAGGCTACCGTGAACTACAAGCTCCGCGACTGGCTCTTCAGTCGTCAGCGTTACTGGGGCGAACCGTTCCCGATTATCCACTGGGAAGACGGCGAAATCTCTACCGTCGATGATGCCGAACTTCCGGTGCTTTTGCCGGAACTCAAGGACTACAAGCCGGGTGACGGCGGTCAGTCTCCGCTCGCCAACGCTACCGAATGGCTTCAGGTCGTCGACAAGAACGGCCGCAAGGGTATCCGCGAAACGAACACCATGCCGCAGTGGGCGGGTTCTTGCTGGTATTACCTCCGCTACATCGATGCTTGCAATGGCGACGCATTTGTAGCAAAGGAACTCGAAAAGTATTGGATGCCGGTGGACCTCTACGTGGGTGGTGCCGAACATGCCGTGCTTCACTTGCTCTACAGCCGCTTCTGGCACAAGGTGTTGTTCGACCTCGGCCTCGTCTCTACCGACGAACCGTTCCAGAAGCTCTTCAACCAGGGCATGATTCTTGCTTTCGCATACGAAGATGCCGCTGGCTCCAAGGTCCCGACTGATGAAGTGGTCGAGAAGAACGGAAAGTTCTTCAAGAAGGGAACCGACATCGAGCTCAAGCAGATTGTGGCGAAGATGAGCAAGTCCCTCAAGAACGTCGTGAACCCGGATGACGTTGTCCGCGACTACGGTGCCGATAGCCTTCGCTTGTACGAAATGTTCATGGGCCCGCTCGATGCAGTGAAGCCATGGCAGACCAAGGGCATCGAAGGTATGAACCGCTTCCTCGGCCGCGCTTGGCGCTCCGTGGTGGGTGACGACGATGCTGCTCCGGTTTATGTTGACGAAACCGCTCCGGAAGCAATCGAAAAGGTCATGCACCAGACGGTCATCAAGGTGACAGGCGACATTGAAAACATGAGCTTTAACACCGCCATCAGCCAGTTGATGATCTTCAACAACGAAATGATGAAGATGGACAAGCGCTACCGCGAACCGTGCGAAACCTTCGTGAAGTTGCTGCACCCGTTTGCCCCGCATATCGCCGAAGAAATGTGGAGCATCCTCGGCCACAACGAATCGCTCACGAACGTCGCCTGGCCCGAAGCCGACCACTCCAAGGCCGTGGAAAACACCGTGGAAGTCGTGTTCCAGGTGAACGGCAAGGTCCGCGCGAAGGCCTCCGTCGCCAAGGACATGGACAAGGCCGAACTTGAGAAACTCGCACTTGACAACGATCGCGTCAAGGAATTTACCAAGGGCATGCAGGTTGTCAAGTCGATTGTTGTGCCGGGTAAGTTGGTCAACATCGTTGTCAAGCCGGCATAAAAATGAGCCTGCCCCGGCCCTGAATCAAGTTCAGGGGTTCCGGGGTGAAGTCCATCGTCGTTCCGGGCAAGCTCGTGAATATTGTGGTGAAGTGACACAATATTTGATTGTGTCATCCTGAGCGGAGGCGCATCGCGCCGAAGCCGAAGGATCTAAGAGGGGAAGGCCTTCCCCTAACTACAGCCCCGACCCCACCCCAAATGTCATCCCCGACTTGGTCGGGGATCTTTTGTTATAACCCGCCCCGGTCGGGTCTTCCGCTACCCCTTCTAACGGGCGCTCAGTCGCCGCGCCCGTAACGCCTGGCTTACCTCGTTCACCCTGAAAAAACAAGAATTGATTTCTCGCAATTTCAAACGCTTGTTTGTTTAATTGAAATAATTTATATTGCAAAGGTGAAATTATTTGATGTATTTTGGAGTTTGTAATGAAAGAGACTTTGCCACAGAAAATGTTCTACTACTTTGACGAATCGGGAGATCCGAAAATTCTTGGACATCGTGGCAAGAACCTTCTGCAAGAAGGTCTAGTTAGTAAGACTTTCTCTGTAGGCTATGTGGAAATGTCTAATCCGCATCAGTTGCTGGTTGATTTGGAAAAGCTTCGCAAAGAATTGATGGAGGACGAATATCTCAAGGCTGTTCCGTCAGTGCAAAATCTTAAGAACGGTTTTCATGCGAACAAGGATTGTGCGGAAGTAAAAGAGAAGGTTTTCAAATTGTTGAAGAATGCTGATTTCGAAGCCTATGTTATTGTAGCTCGTAAAGATGAAGCTATTTTTCGTCGCAAATTCAACATGAGCGATAAGAAGTTGTATAAATTCTTGGTCGCGGAACTCCTGAAAAATCGTTTGCATCTCTATAACGAAATAGACATCTATTTTTCACAGATGAGCAATATCGTGAGCGTTTCCAATATGACGGAAGCCCTGAACGACGCCATTGTTAAGTTTCGGCAGAAATGGGGAAAAGAAAACAACGGTAAAATTCGCATATTCCTGCAACAGCCGTCCCATTTGCCCTTGCTACAGGTGATTGACTATGTGCTGTGGACTGTGTTCAGGGTATATGAGAAGAACGATTTCCGCTATTTCAATTTTATCAGGGAAAAAATAAAACTGGTGCATGACATTTTCGATGTTCAGGCGAACCAGTTTTATGGGACATTCTATACGGACAAGAATCCGTTAGAGCAAAAAAAATGGAGTCCCATCAGCGGCTAGGTTTCCAAAGAAACGCACGGCGTGGAGCCGACATTCACCAACCAAGGACTCTATAGTAAATATACTTTTTTTTGTAGAAAAAGTCAACAAGGTCGAACTGGTCATTTACAAAAATGTCAAAATTTAATCAAAAACGCTAGTTTTTGTCTCGTAATTCGCGAGATGAAGTTCACCAATTTCCTTTTTTCGACCAAGAATCGCCATAAAGACCTCGTATAATTCGCTATGAAACAACTTTTTTGCTTTTCGTAGCGGTTTATCTTGATGAGATTATTTTTCTGAGAAATCTCGTAGATCTTACAGTTTTACGAGGCCATTACGAGCGCTTTACGAGGTTTTAGACCCCAAAATGGCGAAATTTGCGTAAAAAAGGCGTTTTGACCTCGAAAAATATTTTTTTTGTAGATTTTTTGAGCATCTCTCTCAATTTTATATTAGTTTTTGAAGCATAGAGAGTTTTTTGCTCTTGCCCTCTGAACGAAATCTAGACAATTTCCCTAACCGAGGACAAGGCAAACGCTCACGCAGGTATGCCGTTTTGCGGTGTATCTCGGTTTGCTGTGTAAGCAACAGCCCTTTTGGGGCGTGGGTCGTTTGCGTTTATCGGTTAGTGGCTGTCTAGAGCCCCGTTCAGGTAAATGCAGCGACCTGCGCCTTTTTTGCATCCATACAAAATTTGGCACAGTTCCTTGTTGAGCAGGGGCGAAACTCCAGAAGTATCGCATGAGGAGTTTGGTATGGAAAATAAGGATAAAGAGAGCTTTGCAAAGAAAATTAGCAAAGTCTTTACCGCACTCGATACAAAAGTTGTAGGCGCCCAGAGAAGTATTGTTCAAAAAATGGAAGCCTGGAGGATGAAAATAGATTCAAAAAAACAGAACGGTATAATGGATTACATATTGTACGTTTTCTTGTTTCCGTTTATGACATCTATACATTCCAGCGCTTCTCCTTCCAAGAGACGCGCTGCACGGTATTGTTTTGTCGCATTGACTCTAATTTTGATAACGCTGATTTTTCTTCATCAAAAATTCCCGTCCTGGAAAGATGTTGAGGAAAATTTGAGACAACAAATCGATATAGCGTGTATAATTGGATGGACCGTTCTTACAATCCTAATTGTGAAACTTTGGAAAGTTTCTTCAATGATGATTGTGCGCTTGTTTACGAGCTTGTTTATCTTAGTTATCCTTTCCATTATACAGTTTATTGCATTTGGCATGACCGGCATTCACTTTGAATCGCAATCCACCCCATTAATTGTACTGTCGGTGATTATGGGATTGTTTTTCTTGCTATGGAACTTTTGGCCCAGAGGCGATAAGCAGGGGAATACCGGATCAGGCAATGAATGATGCCCTTGAACCAGTCAAAAGGATGCAATCCATAAAACATTTGCAAACGCAAAACGCACCGTATTGAAACCCGCGCAACATGGTGCGCAACAGAATGCGGGATAACATACTCTAGAGGTATATTATGAAGACAATAAAGAAGATGGCTTACAAGAAGCCGCGTCTGATTGCGAAGAATAATCCGACCGGTAGCTTTGCTGCTGGTTGCCCGAGTGAGGGTCGTGGACCAGATGGTTATGTGCGGGGCTGCAAAGCTTGCGATCGTGCTGAATAAAATGCAATCAACCATCTCCAAAGCAGGGTGTAACAGCCCTGCTTTAGGGGGTGTTTGTTGATCTTAAGTAAAGGATTTTTCGATGATTGGTAAGGAACTAAAAGAAAAGCTTGATACAATTGAAAAAAATATAAAAGGGATAGAAAAAAACTGGATGAATGCAAAAAAGCGAAAATAAAAAACATTTATGCAGAAATTCTTGATTCGGTGGACTGTTGTCAAAAATATGTTGATCACTACAACAATTTGAAAAAGTTTAGAAATAAATCGTCGGACGAAAATCTGACCCGGCTGTTGGATGCTTTAGTAAATGAGTTGCATAATCCCAAAGCGCTCAATAGCAGTGTTAAAGTTGATTTGGAAAAGACGACCTATAAACCTGTAATTCCGTTAAGACAATATTGCATAGGGAAAAAAGACCCAAAGGAGATTTGATTATGAATCAATCAATGTTTGAATATTATAGAAGCCAAGCAATTGCATTAAGGTCAAAACGTTTTGGATTGCCGGATGCACCATCAAAAGAGGAATTGCTGCGTTTTTTAGAAATCGAAAATGCTGTTCAAAAATTTTGTGACAATATAGGTGTTTCAGGAGGTGCAGAGTCCAATAATGTACTTATTCTTCAAGAGGAAGTAGGAGGTTTGGAGCAAAAAGAAGATATGCAACGAGCAATTGTGCTTTTGTCACAAAAATAAGGTGTTTGTCAAAGTGGAAATCTTCTTAATCATAAGGATGTTGTTCAAAAGGTAAATATGTTTTATCGTCAATCTCGTGATACATTTATTCGTTCTATTGGTGAGTATGGTTATATCAAAAGTCAGCTCACCAAACATGACCGCACCTATACGCAGGAGGGTCGGGCGTTTCTCGATGTTCTTTCTCGCGAGCCCCAGAGTCTAGAAATTCTAGCTGCAAAGGCGTGCGAATATTTTGAAGGGATTACTCCATCAGATATTCAGACAGACTTGCAGGAATTTTTGGATTCCCTTGTCGCTGACCGTTACTTGGTGTCTGGAAGTACTGCTGAAGAATGTGCTGCTAAAGACACCTTCTTCAGCTATGCTGAAAATCCAAAGACTCTATTCACCTATAACGCACAGCAGAATTTAAATGACGAAAAACTTTTTGCAGATACTCAGGAGGTATTAGGTTCGTATTACCGTGAGCATCCTCAAATTCATAGTTGCCAAATTGAAACAACAAATCGCTGTAACGAACGATGCATCCACTGTTACATTCCGCATGAATTGAAAAATGTGGTGTTGCCATACGAAGTGATTGAAAATGTTCTAACTCAGTTGCATGATTTAGGTGTTATGGGGTTAACACTTTCGGGTGGCGAATTTTTCACGCATCCTGATGCAGAGAAGATTTTGCGCAAAGCTCGTGAGCTTGATTTCAGCTTTTATGTGCTATCGAACATTACCTTGATTACTCCGCATATGATAGAGGTTCTCAAGGAAGTTAATCCAAGTTATGTTCAAACATCGCTTTACAGCGTTATTCCAGAGGAACATGACCACATTACGCAACTCAATGGCAGTTGCGAAAAAACAAAGGCCGCTATCGATGCGTTGATTGCCGCAAACATTCCTGTGCAAATTAGCTGCCCTGTGATGAAGACGAATTATCGCACCTATAAGGACGTATTGAAATACGCTTATGAACGTAATTGCAAAGCTCAAACGGACTATGTGATGATGGCTCGCTATGACTTTACGACGGATAACCTTGCAGAACGTTTGACGATGGAACAAACGGAGGAACTACTCAAGGATATTATCCAATTTGATAAAGATTATCTTGACTTTACTGATACGCCTGTGCCTCCTATTTCACGGGAAGAATGGGGTAAACAACCTTTCTGCGGTGTGGGCATGGATAATCTCTGCATTGCAAGTGATGGTATTGTGTATCCATGTAGTGGATGGCAAGGAATGGCTTGTGGCAATGTGCGAGAACAGCCCATTAAGGATATTTGGGAAAAGTCTCCGCAACTGAACAAACTACGTAATCTCACCAAATCAGCAATTCCACAATGCTATGATTGTGAAGATAGACAGTATTGTGCTCCTTGCCTTGTCCGCAATTTTAACGAAAGTGGTGGAGATTATTTGAAAGTGGCACCGCACTTCTGCAAGGCCGCACACCTGAATAGAAAATTGGTTGAAGAGGCTAAGGCGAAAATGAGAAAGGGGTAATGCTTTTCGATTTTCATGTGCATATAGGGCAATATTTTGACGACTATTACACGCCGCCACGAATATTGCGCACATTAAGGTCGGCGGGTACCACACATTTTGCCTATTCCAGCACGAGTACGGTCGTCACAGATGATCCTGTTTTTCTGCTAGAAGAGCGTGTTGCTATGCATGAACTTTCGGAAGGTTGCGCCAAACCCATTTTGTGGGTGACCCACGATATGCTGAAACTTTCTAGAGACTTGTCTTTGTATATGAGTGAAAAGGGTGGAAAGATTTGTGGGCTGAAAATTCATGGGGAGTCTGAAAAATGGGTGCCTGTGGCCTCGGACAAATGCTTTAGGCGTGTTTTTGATATTGCGAGGGATTTGGGTCTGTTTGTGAAAGTCCATACGGGCGAAAAGAACGAATGGTGTAATGCGGGTAATTTCGGACGCATTTGTAAAATCTATGGCGATGTTCCTGTAATTCTTGCACATGGACGTCCGTTATCTCCTGCCATTCAGGTCCTGTTGAATAATCCTAATGCCTATGTAGATACTTCCTTTATGCCGCATAATCAGTTACGGAATCTCATTCATGTTGCTCGTGAGCAGGGCTTTATTGATCGAATTTTGTTCGGGACGGACACTCCCATCCCTGGCCGTTACCTGAAAAGCTCTCTCCCGCGGTACTTGCGGGCACGAATTGCTACAAGTAAGCAAATCGCCGGTAAGGACTGGAAGAAAATTTCGTGGGAGAATGCAAGTAGATTGCTTCGGGGCATTCGCCCCTCGCAATGACAATGAAATTTGACAATTCCGTAGTCTAAAGCGATATATGAACGGAGGAACCCCATGAAAAGAATTCTTTTGCTGGCTCTCGTACTCTCTACCATGACTCTTGCCGACAAGCCAACGGGTAAATGGAATTTTCTTGCTGCGTTGCCATTACTGCCGCAATCCACTTCCGCCTGGGGCCTTGACGCCTCCGTGATTGAGTTCGAGGGGAAAAGGATCTGTCACTATGCCGGCCAGGTGACTATCGCCCCCGACAAGGAGGGCAATTGCCCTTACGGAGTAATCCGGCACCTGGCAAAAATATCCATCATAACTGAAAACGACAAGATTGTCGGAATGCGGTGTGCCTACGATTACACATTACCCAATGGGGAGTATTTTTTCTCGACGGACAATATCAGGGAAAGCTGCCCTGATATCATCCTTACCGTGGTTATTGACATGGTTCCTGTCGTAGTGGGCGAATACTATTTCCAGCCAATGGAAAATCAGGCCAAATATTACCAGGATGGAAAACCGATCCGGCAAATTTTGCCCAGTTCCCGTGAGATCCTAGACCGGTTCGGCAAAAAATACGAAAACCAGATTCGTTATAGGGATACCTACGACTGGGTCATGCTCAAACCAGGTGCAGGCTGGGACCAGTGGATTCGACCGGGAAGTCAATATGGGCCGGGGAAAAAGGCCGAAAAAATGGAAAGAACCTGGAAGTGAGGCCACAATGAGGCTCTTCATAAGTTTCGCCCTGTTGCTTCTGCTCATCACCGCATGCGCAACCCTTCCTGAACAAGACCCGGCAAATAGCATTGTAGGGCGTATTTCGGCAGACTACAACGCCATAACTCGACTCAACTGCTTGACTCGCGAATCCCTTACAAGAGATACGGTTGACTACCAATTTCGTGTAGACATCATCAAATACGCCAACCGCTCCCAGATCTGTTACAAAAATGCCGATGGTGAGGTGTGCTATGACGCCACTGCTCCGCATACGGAATGCCGCTATTCAAAACCGCCATTTACGCACTGTAGCGACGATCGCTTCGAGGGGAACGAGGTATGGGAAATCTACTACTCATCCCTCGGCGATACGCTGATGTATGGCGGCAAGGTGTATGTAGCCTTTACGGGTGCAGGATGCTTTGCAATAATGAAATGATGTGAAAGGTGTTTTTCATGATTATTCAGGAAATTAGCCCATTGGAAATGTCAAGCCTACACCTGGTGTATGACAACATGTCCCCCCTTGACGAAAAAGAGGGACACCGTGGGATTTTTCACTTCCTTGAACACATGATGGGGCAAGCGATTAAGCCCATTGAACACGAGCTCTACCTTAATGGGATTCATGATGATTTTAGCACTTCTCACGAATATGTAAAGGCCTCTTTTTCTGGAACAGCAGAAGCCATGGAAAAGATGGCTGTGGCTATTGTCAGGCAAATAGTCTTTTTTGACGTTAATCAATTTACAGAAGACGAATTTGAAAGCGAACGAACTGCGGTAATAAATGAGAATAGGGATAGGAAATCCGATACATTCGGAGCGACAATCTATCGAGCCTTGAAGGAAACATACGGAATTGATGATGCGGACGGCAAAATGGAGGATGTGACCGCCTATACTTTTGATGAATTCAAGAAGGATTTTGTGCGGTACGCTGCACATCCAAGTCGAATTATTTACGTGGGCCCCAGAAACGTCGATTTCCCTGACATTGTTTTTTCCGAGAAACCGATTTTTGACTCCATTATGGAGATCATTCATTCAGAACCTGACGAAAAAGATATAGTTGTAAAAAAATCCGCCGATGCAAGGACCGTTGTTCTTATAGGTGCCGAACCCATCATCGGAAATCGTGATTTTGCCGCCATGACTATGGCCACGCAAATGCTTGGCGGGGATTCTGAAAGTGTACTTTATAACGAATTGCGGGTCAAGAATGGACTTGTTTATTCCTGCGATTACACCACCGAAAGCTTCCGAACGGTGGGAATCACCTTGTTTTACACAAGCACTGCCTCAGAGAATGTGGATAAAGTTATAGGCATAGCTAGAAATATTTTGGAAAATCCGGTAAAGCTTCTTACCAGAGAACATTTTGACTGCTGCAAGAGACATTTTGGCTTTATGCTCAAGGAAAGGAACACGATGCGTTTTGCAGGTTGCCTAGACCTGATTCGTAAAGGGCTAATTACAGATTCAAAAGATCTTTTGGATATAGAATATCCTGAATTTCTAGAAATTGTTCCAAAATATCTATCCAAGGGCAAAATCCGGGCTTTTGCAGGATAATTAACGAGGTAATAACGTTATGGGAAAAATATCTGCACCATATTTTGCATAGAGAAACTCATTTGATAGGAAAATAAGATTAAATGTGGAGCAAGACTAAACAAATGTTGGAGTCAAGGCTTTGTGAAGAGCTAAAAGACCGTGTACAATTTCGCTACGATGTCTTAAGGACTAACAAGGAAAAGGATAAAAAGTGGTGGGCGTCCGAAATGAGGGTATTCTCCATTTTGGTCGATGGCGAGACCTGGTTTGCGACGAATCCCAAATACTACAAGGAGCTGTACCAATCGACAAAACCTTGGAGTGTAAGCGAGGAATCCCGAAATGGAATTATCCATCAATTCGGATTCGTCCCTGCTACCACAATGGAGCCTTCTGGAGACGTCATGCTTTATGTTCATCAATTTCTAAATGAACTTTCTTTTGAACAATCGCTTACCCATGAGAACTACTTTATTCGACTGTTGGCGCTTCTGGATAGCCGCCTAGGAAAGCGAAAGATAAAATCTTTAGCTGAGAACATTGAAAATGAACCGGAGTGGTTCCGAAAGTGGATTCTACTTAGGGCTAGCCATGATGGTGAGAAATAAGTACGAATTTGAACAAGATTTAAAAATGAAATAGAGTAAAAAAGGAGTGAAAAATGAGAAAATTTAAAGACTTGCCCCATGCGCCGGGGAAAAACAAGACCTATGCAGGAATTGGCCACCGTGATTTAGATGGGTTCACGGAGCCGAACACTGGCGAACCTGTCCAGAATGTGATGGCGTGGGTTGCAGGTGTGCTTGAAAAAATGGGCTATGGCCTAAACAGCGGCGGTGCAAAAGGTGCCGATGCGGCGTTCGAATTTGGCGTGAAAGACAATAAAAACAAGACAATCTTCCGTTCGACAGACGCCTCTGAAGAAACCCGTTCTATTGCGCAGGAACTGCATCCTGCACATGAAAGATTGCAGGGGCACGCTCTGGATCTTTTTGCCCGCAACACCAATCAGATTTTCGGAAGGAACCTGGACCAGATTGTCGATTTTGTCCTTTGCTACACCAAGGATGGCTGCGAAAGTCATACCACCCGTACGCGGGATTCGGGTGGAACGGGGCAGGCTATTGAAATGGCGAGCCGCAAGGGCGTTCCCATTTTCAATATGAAAAACCCAGATTGGTTCTTACGCCTAAAACAACTAATTATGGGGTCGGGGATTGAATCTGGTAATATGGATTTTGAATTTCCGAAGAAAGGGGACTTCCCTAAGGTACCTGCATCAGCTTATGCGTTCAATCCGCAGCCCAAACAAGAGAATAAACCTAAGCCCGCAATGAACGCAAAGCAGATTAAGTCACTGCTGAAAGCCGCAAGGAGATAGATATGAAAAAACTGGTCCTGAACATCCCGAATCACGATGCGGAAAACCACTTTTTGGATGCGGTCTTGCAGCCCAGCGTTGAGATGTCATCTAGCGGTCTTTTTAAAATGATTTGCGGAGACCAGGACCAGTTGCTTGAATTGACATCGCAGACGGATACTCTTCTTATCAACGTAACAAGTTTTGCGTCCGATATTCCAGAAGCTTTTGATAGTGAAGGAAATCCCTATGATGCTTTCATTGCTTACAATGAGGATGAGGGCCGACCGAATGATGAAGTATTATCTCAAGTTAAAAAGGTCTTTGCGAAAAAGGTATGCCCGTCTTTTAATGTTGGAACCAATCCGTCATTTATAGAGAATGTCGCTGGGACGATAAGTTGTCCCTCGTTTACAATGGCATTGAATCGAAACCTCTATATGAATGAAAAGGAGCGTACTATAATTCAGTCTTCGTACAAATTGAGTTCCTTTTTTAATGAGCTATATCGTTCCATTTTAGCGATAAATTCTTTTGAATAGCATTGCAAATAAATGGCAACGCAAGACGACCGTAGCCTAACCGCTGCGGTCTTTTTATATTTTCATCAAATGAAATTCCCTAGGTCTAAATTTGCGGTGTACTGTGTGCTGGTGTCTTCGTGGCTGGCGTTTTGTTGCGCGGATTGCGGTGCCCCGATGGATGATTTTGGGAAACCCACAAAATATTCTGTTGATGTTTGCGCACAGCAACCAGCCGGTGTAGATTCCATAGAAATGCGGGTTACCTACCAGGCGGGGGACTCCGTTTGGGAAGGCTCCACTTCTACGGTGTCAAAATACGGATTTTTTGACCAGCGAAACATGGCATGCCTTTACTGTGGCTCGTATTGCGACAGCCTGTTCACGCAAGGCCGTACGAACAAAATTTCGGTGGGCATCTCTTTTTACTGTGCCGACAAGAAAATTCCGTTACCTACCTATGTTATCGATAGCCGTTCGCACCGCTGGGGCGAAGACTATATCGAATACCGCTTTGTGGAATTTGACGAACGGAAAATCAACGGGGAATATATAGTAGAGACGTTCTTGCCTCCTGACGATACCTCCTGTGGAAAGTTCGTGAATTACGCCGTGTTGAGGTTGCCGTGATTCGAGTTCTTTTTTTGATTGCCTGCCTGGTGTGCGTGACCCTGGCCGACACGGACGAACCGACACAGCCCTGCAAGAGGCGGCGTCACCGTGCATCGGATTTTGTCTACCCCTATTTTGAAATCTCCGTAGGGGGGCAGTATTCAAAGTCCGATTACAAGACGGAATCTATCTCCCATTGGTACCACGATACCGACCGGGATGAAATGGTTTACGATAAAGACCTCTATTACAACATTTATTCCTTTGAAGGTAGTGGCCCGCGATTCGAATCGAAGGTTGGTGTGCTTTTGTTCCAGCGAGGCATTCTGTTTCTTGATTTGGGCCTGGCCTGGTCTTTCGGGGATTCCTATTACAAGTACTACTCCCGGGACAAGGAAAAATTCAAGGAGAGTGGTGGTCAACTCTGCCCCTTTTATGGCTTTGGAGTCAAGGTTTATCCCTTCGTGAACGTGGTGTCGCTTCTGGATGGATTCTTTGTGGGAACGGCGGTATCTTTTTTGGTCCCGGATAATTCTTGGGATAAGTACGACATGGAATATGCCACTGACGAAGTGGGCTATAAATTCGAGTTGGGAAACGTCTGGAAGGTTTCGGAGCACTATTTTGTGGGTATAACCCTGAATACGGCCATTTACTGGAGCGGTGTGGGCTCCAACAAGGAATACGGAGACGACGAGTTCCAGGTGGATAAGAACTCCAAGCGGGACCCCGTTGACGAGGTGAACACCCTGCAGTTGGGTGCCGCTGTGACCGTCGTGCGCAAGTAGGGCTTGCTTGCCCTGTCGCCGAGTTCTATATTTTGCATATGCTTAAGGTAATCAAGGCTATTAGCCGTCTGCTTTCCAACTACGCTTCCCCCTTTGTCATCGCAAGCGCCATCGTCGCATTCTTCGTTCCCATCGCCTTTGGCTGGGTTCACGGGAATGTATCCTCCATCATTCTCGGCGTGATTATGCTGAGCATGGGTCTTACCATTTCTATGGAAGACATTCGGAATCTGCTGAAGCAACCCTTCCACATTCTGCTGGGCGCCGTGGCGCAGTACACCATTATGCCCTTTGTGGCCTTTGGCCTTACGAAGGTGTTCGGGCTGGACCCCTACTTGGCGGTGGGTATCATTCTGGTGGGGTGCTGCCCGGGCGGAGTCTCTAGCAATGTGATGAGTTTCTTGGCCCGCGGCGACGTGACCTATTCCGTGAGCATGACCATGGTGAGCACCCTCCTTGCGCCGATCATGACTCCGCTTCTGGTGCTTTGGCTTGCCGATACCAGCATCAACGTGAATGCGGTGGGCATGTTCCTGAACATCTTGTACGTGACCGTGGCGCCCATTACCATCGGGTTCCTCTGCAACCATTTCTTGGGCAAACGCCCCGTGTTCAAGGAAGTCCAGGCGAACATGCCTGCGGTAAGCGTGATTGGCCTGATGCTCATTGTGGGCGGGGTTGTGGTGACGGTGCGCCCGCAGTTGTTGACCAACGGCTTTTCGCTGATTTTCTTGGTGCTGGCGGTGGTGTTCTGCCACAATGCGCTGGGCTATGTGCTGGGATACAGTGTGGGTAGGCTTTTCAAGTTCAATACTGCGAAAAAGCGCACTATCGCCATCGAGGTGGGCGTGCAGAACGCCGGCATGGCCACCGTGCTTGCCATGGCCTTCTTTGCCAATCCTGAGAATGTTGCGGCCAACCCCAAGGCGGTGCTTTGCATGGTGCCTTGTGCTTTAAGCTGCGCCTACCATTCCATCAGCGGAACGGTGCTGGCCAACATTTTCGCCTGGTGGGATAACCGGTCAAAACGGGCCTAGCCCCAGCATAAAGCCGATCCGGTGGCCGGTCTCGAACCCGAAAAGGGTCCCTTTGTTGATGGTGTAGTTTATCCCCAGTTCTAGCGGTGCACCGAACAACCTAAAGTTTCTTGCCAGGGCGAAGGCGATCTTCATACCCTTGTACTTGTCGTCCATCTTGCGGCAGTTCTTGGCCAGGTTGTGGTTCTCCGATTCCTGGATGCGGGCCTGATAAAGCATTACCTCGCTGAATTTCCAGCCGGTCTTTTCGGCGTCACGCCACCAGAATTTCCACAGGAGGCTGGCCTTGAACCCGATTTCATCACCGGGCCTGTAATTTTTGTCTTCTAGGAAGGTGTTGTACCGTAGGGCCGTTCCCAGCAGCAGGTGAGGCGTCGCCGAAAACAGCACGAAGGGTTCCGCGTTCAGCCTATGGAAACGCTCCTTCTGGGAGCCCTCGCCAGGTGGGAACCTCCAGCCCGCATCAAGCCCGAGGCTGCGGTAAAATAGGGTCCGTACACCCAAATAACTCTCGTTGAAACCGTTTACATGCAGGTTGCAGTAGTTGTGGACGTACCCTTTGGTGGAATACTCGTAGCTGTAGCTAGCGAACCGGAAGGAGGTGCTGCCGTACAGGCTGAACCAATCGGCGATGGCGTATTCGGCGGAGGCCGTCAGGTCGTTGCTGTACACGTCGTCATCCAGTTCCTCGGACTCTTCCACCGAGAACGCTGTTGTGGGGAAGTGCAGCGGCGCAAGGCTCTCGGTTGCGAAGGCCAGACCTGTGCAAAGCAACAATAGCGGTGTAAACCTTTGGTTCATCGATTTCAAAATATACGAAAGTTATTTCGTTCTGTTCTTTTTTCCATATCTTATTACTTTTACGTTCAAATGTTTTACCATTTCTCCACGAGATTGCCGCGTCGCCTTTGGCTCCTCGCAATGACACTGCGGGGTTTCTCCACGAGATTGCCGTGTCGCCTTCGGCTCCTCGCAATGACACTGCGGGGTTTCGCCACGAGATTGTGGCCACCACGCGTTGCTCGTGGCAGGCTCTGCCTACGGCTCCTCGCAATGACGCGTTGCGCAGTGCTTTTGCTTGCGTTGCCTCTGGTCGGCTGTTTCTGGGAAAGCCCCGAAGACAATCCGGAATACCTGCCTCTGGATGACTCCCGCTACCCCTACGCAGGGCTTCCGCGCGTTGTCATTGAGACAGAAGATTTTCACGAGATTCGGGACCGGGAGACGGAATTTCCGTCAAAGCTCCAGATTTACGGCAAGGATACTTACGAAAGCGAGGTGTATAGCTTGACAGTCCGGGGCCGCGGGAATTCCAGTTTCAAGATGCCCAAGTACGGCATGAAGCTAGAATTCGACAACAAGGTCTCCCTTTTCGGCATGCCCGAGAACAGGGACTGGGCCCTTATAGCCAACTATGGCGACAAGACCCACCTGCGGAACTACATGATGACTAGGCTTTCGGAATGGCTGGGCTCACGCTGGACACCGAAAATGCAGTTCGTGGAAGTCTATCTGAACCGCAAGTACATGGGACTCTACCTCCTTTCAGAAACGGTGAAGGTGGCCCACGACCGCGTGGACATTGCCGAAAACGACACCACCTTTTTGGTGGAGAAAGAAGACGACAAGAAGTACGATCCGCCCTACGTCATTACGGACAGGGATTACATTTACCATGTCAAGTCTCCCAAGAATCCTAGCGAAGAATCCCTGCAGTTGCTGCTGGACCACCTGAACTCTTTTGAGAGAATGGCCAGGAAGTTTGACGGTATGCCGCCTGAGGAAATCCAGGAATGGCTTTCTATGGAGGACTTTTTGCCCTTCTACTGGGTCCAGGAATTTTCTAAAAATGAAGACGGCAACTATGCCCGCAGTGTCTTTTTTACCTGGGAAAAGGGAGGGCCCGTTCGCTTTGGACCGCTATGGGATTTCGACTTGGCTTTCGGTAACGCCTCCCGTGAAGGCAACAAGGGCTCGGATGGATGGTATATCCGTTATTACCGCCTGTACAACTACATTTTCTGGTGCGACTGGATAGAAGACGAAGCCAAGGCCTACTGGATTGAACACCGCGAAAAATTCCGCGCCCTGGCGGACAGCGTTCCCCTGTACCAGAAGATAATTAGGAAGGCCGTCGAGAACGAATACCGGCGCTGGCCTATCATTTCGAACACGGAAAACTGGGCGCTGAAAGACCCCTACGACTCTTACGAAGAGGGCGTGGCGGTGATGGTCAAGTGGATGCGGGAACGCTTCGACTGGATTGACAAGAACCTTTAAGCTTGGTGGTCTTCCAACTTGGTGCGATCTTCGTAGAGCTTTTTAGAAATCTTGGTGAAGGCCTGGACCACGACAGGGTCAAAGTGCTTGCCGGCACCTTCGGTAATGATTTCCATGGCCTTCTCGTAGGTGAAGGGTTTCTTGTAGATGCGTTCGGCCACCAGGGCGTCAAACACGTCGGCCACCGCCATAATGCGTGCAGACAGGGGAATGTCTTCGCCCTTGATGTGGTTGGGATAACCCGAACCATCCCACTTTTCGTGATGGAAGTGGGCCATCTCGATGGATTCCTTCAGGTAGCCTTCGTCCATGGTATCGCCCGCGTTCTCCTCAATCTTTTCAAGGATGTTCTTGCCTTCGGTGGTGTGGCTCTTCATGATGGTGAACTCTTCGTCGGTGAGCTTGCCGGGCTTGTTCAGAATCAGGTCGGATACCGCAATCTTGCCGATATCGTGGAGAGGGGCGGAACGTTTCAGTTTCTCGATGTATTCGTCGGTGAGAATGTCCTTGAACGCCCCTTCAATCTGGAGTTCCCGTGCGATGGCGTCTACGTAGTAAGCGGTCTTCTTGATGTGGTTTCCGGTGCTGGTGTCGCGGGCTTCCACCATCTCGGCGAAGTTCACGATAATCTCGTCCTGCATGCGGGTGATTCGCTCGGTCTGTTCTTGCAGGTGACGGATGTAATCCAGGGATTCGACACCCATCTTGAGCAGGGCTCCGTGCAGGTGCTTGATTTCGTCGTTTGCGTATATCTTCAGGTCGTTTAGGGCGTGCAGACCCTTGTCTTTGTCGGTGCCCAGGTTGTAGGCGAACTGGGAAGAAGCATAGGCCATGCGGTTGATGGGCCGCACAATACCCCGTTTCACCAGCTCGATGATAATGCTCATGATGATGATGGAAAGCCCGAAGAACAGGGAGAAGAACTTGATAAAGAAGGAGGCGTCATCCTTGGTGATTTCTTCCATGGAAATGTCGGCGGCTATGTAGGCGGTTGTCTTGCCGTGAGAGTCTTTGACAGGCTTGTAGATGGTCAGGAGCCAGCCGTAGGTGTCGTTGGAGATGATGGGCTCGATGGTGTCGCCCTTGAAAAGGGCAGGCAGGTAGGGCTCGAAGCTGGGGTCAAAGGGGACAATGTCTCCCGGCTGTCCTGGTTCCTCGCCGTCTTCTGAGGGCATGTCGAACACCACGTGGCACCCGTCCTCCATAATCTTGTAGACATAGAGGTACTTTGTCTGCGGGAAGCTTTTCTTGAGCCTGTTGAGCTTTGTTTCTTCTGCAACGTACCCGTCAGTTTCTCGGCCGTGGGCGATGAATTCGTCAACACGGTTTCCGTCGACAAAGGTGCTGGCGGCCTGGGTGACGCCGTAGGCCAATTCGGTAAACTTGTCGATGGAGACTTTTTGGTAAAGGAAAAAACCAATGGCGCAGGCTAGGGCCCCAAGGAACAGTTCCGCCGTGACGACCATGAGCATCACCCTGCGGAGCAGGGAACGCTTGGTTGTGGCGGCCAGTTCGTCTACATTGGGGTCCATGTGGAATGTGGCGTTGCAGAACTGCCGAATCTTACGGGGAATCCACCGGTAGACAAGCACTGCCGAAATGACCACGATGCCCTTGTCGAAAACGTCGATGATGATGTCGGCCAGAAGCTGGGACCAGAAATCGGGGAGCCCGCAGGTGTCTCGGAGGGCAATCGCGAAAGGCGCAGAAATGCCTTCGCCGATGCTGTAACCGTACAGGAAATAGGTGAGTATGGACCCGAGACCGCCGCCGATGAGGGCGAAGGTGAAAATCACCACCAGAATCTTGGGTATGCTCAAGAAGAATTTTTTCTGGTAGAAAAGGTAGGCTACTCCGGCGATAAGGACGCTGATGACGCCGTAGTAGAGGGTGACGGCATCGGACAGGCCGTTGATGGCGTTGGAGATGAAACCGACGATGACGGCGGCCATGTTTCCGCACATCATGGCGGTAAGGATTGTGCCTAGGCAGTCAAAGAAGACGGGCAGTTCGAAATGGGTAACCAGTTTTGCAGGGATAATGTTCAGTAACAGGGCTATGGCGATAACCAGAATAGCCTTTAGTACATGAACGATTGCCTGCTTCTGAAACATTACTGAACTATCTCCACGACCTTCTTGTTGCTAGTGGCCCCAGCCACGACAGATACATCCCGCTTGTGTACTCCGAAATGCTTCGCCAGAAGTTCACAGATGGCCTCGTTGGCGGCTCCGTCTACAGGGGGAGCCTTGACTTCTACCTTGTAGCTGCCGTCGGGGGTTTCCGTGACGGATTCCCGCTTGCTCCTGGCGTGTACCTTGATGTTTATCTTCACGGGAGGCCCCCGTTCCTAGCCGATAACGTTCCCCGTAGGCGTGGCGGGCCGCTTTGCGGGTGCGGGTTCGCTCAGTTCACGCTGGTCGTTTTCCATGGCGGAGAGCAGGTCTTCTTGGCCACGGATTAGCGCGCGGCAACGGATAAAGTAGTTGGTACGGATCTGCTTCAGTTGCTCGATTTCGGCCCGGAGGTCTTCGGCGCTCTTCTTGGTGTTTTCCACTTCCTTGATGGCCCTGGCCTTGGCCTCGGCGATAATCAGCTCTGCTTCTTTTTCGGCGGAGGCCTTTATTTCGTCTTTCAACTTCTGCATGGTGACCACCGCGTCTTGGATGGTCTTCTCGATTTGGCGGTAGTAGTTCACTCGCTCTTCGGCGATTTTCAGACGTTCCGTTAGGTCGGTGCGGTTTCTGGACATCTGTTCGAAGGCGGTGGCCGCCGTCTCCAGGAAGGCTTTGACCTCGTCTGGGTCGATGCCACCGAAGTTCTTCTTGTGGAATGTCTGGTTGCGGATATCTAACGGAGTCAGTTCCATACACTACCTGCTAAAAATAATGACTTTACCTTCAATAATATAACAAAGTTCCGGTAAGAGCGGATGCCCCTCCAAATTGGAATATTCATTTTTTATTATCTTTTCCTCTTGGGTTAAAAAGAGTGTATTTGGGGAAAAAAAGGGGATAGGCCGACAGATGATCGGTAAGTTAAAGATATTCCTGCAAAGGCAGGATTCCCTGGAACGGACCCTTTTCTGGGTGTTCCTGGTGATTGTTCTGGTGGCAAGCGTTGCCTCCACGATATTTACGATATACGAGCAAATTAGCGTCATTACCTCGGCGGTGTGCCTGCTGACCAGTTTTGTCTGTGCCATTCTCGCTTTCGTGGCGGTCCGGACCAGCATGTACAGCGTCTGCTACGTGGTCATGTGCCTGCTGCTCAGCTGCTTTTTGCTGCCCATGCTGTTCTTCTTGTGCGGCGGGTTTAACTGCGGCATGACCCTCTACTGCCTTACCTCGGTGTTCCTTTGCGCCTTTTGCCCGGGCAAGAGCAAGTGGGTGGTGTTCGCCATATCCATGCTTTCTTATGAAATAGCCTTTGTGCTTTCGGAACTGTACCCTGATTACGTGGTGGTTCTGGACCACCAGGCGGCCGTTGTCGACATATTGGTGTCCTTCTTTATTACGGGCGTGGTGGTCTTTGTAATCAACTCCTTCGCCCTCTATTCCTACAATTCCGAGCGCAAGGGCCGTGAGGATATGCTTGCCCGCCTGGAATTCTTGTCTAAACGTGACGCCAAGACGGGGCTTTTCAACAGGGGCTACATGACTCACTTTTTGGAAAGCATGGTCTGGCCCCAGCGTGAAAAGTACTACCTGCTGCTCTTGGACATGGACGAGTTCCGCGATGTGAATGCCCGATATGGGCATGTCTTTGGTGACCAGGTGCTCAACGATGTGGCGAAGTACCTGATTCACGAGCGGGACGAGAGGATCGGGGAATGCTGCGGACGCATGGACGGTGAGCTGTTCATGTGTGTATTGCGGGCGGATTCCGAGCTAGAGGCTTTTGCCCGTGCCGAACGGATCCGTGAGGGCATTGCCGCCCTTCGCTGGGAAAGGTTCCCCGATGCCTCCGTTACGATGTCCGGTTGCTTTATCGTGTGTGGCGACAGGGAATATTCCCACTTCTCACAGTTCCTGGTGAGGGCCGAAGAGGTGCTCTACCTGGCCAAGACCGAGGGCCGTAACAAGATTCGGAAGATGGCGTAGGCCGCTTTTAAAAAGTGCGCTGAGAGGTGTCACGGAAATTGCAAGTGTTGATAAATTGTTGATAGATTGGGTAAAACGCGTTGTTTTGCCCTTTTTTGATTAAATTTCCCATACTTCGGGGCCTTGGGCCTTGATTTATGCGGTATTTTTGCTAGATTTGGAACTCAAAAATTTGAATTTCGACTAGAAAGGTTTTATCATGAAAAGAACATTCCAGCCTCATAACCGCAAGCGTGCCAACAAGCAGGGTTTCCGCGCCCGCATGGAAGACCGTTGGGGTCGCGCCGTTCTTAGCCGTCGCCGCGCCAAGGGCCGCAAGCGCCTGACTGTTAGCGACACCATCTATAAGAAGTAAGCCGGGGGGTGGCTTATCGCCGCTCTGCGTTCTTATAGGCTGCCGAACCAGCCCGCTTATCGAACAGTGGCCGTCCAAGGCAAGTTTGTCCGAGCATCGTCATTGACCATGCGTTGGATAGAGAGCCCGGACGGTTTTTGTCGTTTCTGCTTTTTAGCAAAAAAGAAGAATGGTAACGCCGTTTACCGCAACAAGTGCCGGAGGATTCTGCGGCCTTTGTTTTTTGGAATGGTCCCCAACATCGAGAAGCCCGTCTGGGCCATGGTGGTGGTGACTGTGGGCCAGCAGGAGCTGACCTCCGAGAAGTTGCGGGAATCCGCCCTCAAGATTTTCCGCAAGATGGAATGGGTGGGCCAGGGTGTCGGGTGCGACAATGCTTGCGAAGCTTGAAAAGGCCGTCGTGACGGTGCTGATAGCCCCCATCCGCTTGTACCAGCTGGTGCACCCCTACTTTTTTCACGGCGTCTGTCGGTTCCAGCCCACCTGCTCCAGCTATGCAATCGAGGCTTTTAGGGTACACGGACCCTTCAAAGGTTTCTATCTTGCGGTTTTTAGAATTTTAAGATGTAACCCCTTCTGCAAGGGCGGCTACGATCCGGTGCCTCCCAGAAAGGAAAAGACATGAACAAGAATACCCTCATAGGTTCTATCCTTATCGGCGTCATTGTCATCTGGTGGATGACCATGTCGTCGAACAACGCAAAGCAGCAGGCCGAGGCCCAGGCGAAAGAGAAAGAGGCGGCCGCTGTGCAGGCTGCAGCTGCCGACTCGGCTGACCAGCTGGTTCTAGACGACAAGGCTCCGGAGCTGAAGGCTGCCCCGGTGCTTGGTGACGAGGTCGCGGTGGACAGTGCTGCCGTTGTGACTGATAGCGTGAAGGCTACTGACAGCGCGAAGGTTGTAGCCAGCCCCGGACAGCGATCCGGGGTGCCGGAATCTGGCAAGGACAGTGTCGCCGCAGCAGATTCTACCGCCGAAGCCCCGAAGGTAATTACACCCCGCACGGTTGCGGTGGAGACTGACAAGTTTATCATGACCCTCACCAACAAGGGTGGCCGAATCCAGAGTGTGATTGTGAAGGCCCTGCCCGACAGCGCCGGCAAGTTCCCCGAAATCATCCAGGATACCACTCTTGGCGCCCTGGACCTGAAGCTTGGCAAGGCCGACCTGAGCGAGGCCCTGTTCGACCTAGGCGACACTCCTGAAAAGATCCAGGTGGCTGGCGATACTACGGTGAAGTTTGTGTTCAGCGACAAGAGCGGTAAGCAGGTTGTCCGTAGCTATGGGTTTACCAAGGATGGCGTGGCTGTGCGTCAGGTGAACCGCTTCGTTGGTTTCCAGCCAGCGGACTATCAGCTGTCTTGGATGGGCGGCATGAAGGAGACGGAATCCATTCCCAAGGGCAAGAGCTTTGGCGGTGCCAGCTATTTCTTTAGCGAAGTGATTTTCAAGAACAGCGAGATTACCGAACGCGAGACTGTCTCTAACGCCATGACTCTGGACGATGCCAACTACTACTGGGTAGGCATGCGCCGCAAGTACGTGGCCCTGTCGGTTCAGTTTGACAAGCCCGTTCCCGTGAAGGTGAACGCTAAGCATATCGACGTGGCCACCGAAGGCAATCCTGATCCGGGTACCTACAGCCTCACCATTGCCGACGCTGTCCGTAGCGACTCCGTGGCTTTCGGCTTCATGGTACTCCCGCTCCAGTGGGACGAAGTGGAATCCCTGGGCCAGGGCTACGAAAAGATTATTGTGACGGGCTCCAAGTGGTTCCCCGGTTCCAGCGTGTGGTTCGTATGGATCTGCAAGTGGCTCCTGAAGCTCTTGAAGTATTTCTACTCCATTATCCCGAATTACGGTGTGGCTATCATCTTGGTGACTATTATCGTGCGTGCCTTTACCACGCCCTTTACGGTGAAGCAACTCAAGTCTACACGGGCCATGAGCAAGCTCAAGCCCCAGCTGGATGAAATCAACGTGAAGTACCGTAGCGATCCGCAGAAGAAGCAGGCTGCCGTCATGGAACTCTACGCCAAAAACGGCGTGAACCCGCTGGCCAGCTGCAGTGGTGGATGCTTGCCCATGCTTATCCAGATGCCTATTTTCATGGGCCTGTTCTTTGTGCTTGGCCGTGCTATTGAACTTCGCGGTATGCCCGCCTTCTTGTGGATTTCTGACCTGAGCCGTAGCGACGTGATTTTCCACGGCTTCAGCATTCCTTTCTTGATGCCCGATGGCCTGGCAGTGCTCCCCTGGATTATGGTGGTCACTACCTACTTCCAGACCAAGGTCACCATGAGCGGCAGCGCCGGCATGGATCCGGCCCAGCAGAAGATGATGGTTTGGATGATGCCTGCCATGATGTTCTTCTTTAGCGCGGTGATGCCTTCGGGTCTGGTGCTCTACTGGATTATCTCCAATTTCTGGAGCATTGCCCAGTATAAGATTATCAACCGCGGCCTTGCCTCGGGTGGCGATACGTCATCTAAGTTGAAGGGCAAGGACGTCAAGGACGCCGAGATCGTAAAATAAGCGACAGGGGCTTTTCCCACAGTTGGTCTGCGGCCCTGTGGATGGCTCCGTGTACAGGGGCGGGTAGCCATTCTTCCTTGAAATCGGGAGAGAACCCGCTCTTGATTATCAGCTCGTGATAGTTCGTATTCAAGATATCTGCTGCGCCGTGCTTGACGAAGGAGAGTTTCTCCTTCATGGAAAAACGGTGCTGTAGCAGTTTACGCTTGATAAATCCGGCCCCTGCGGCTATAAGTTCCGGGTAGGCAAAGATAGGCCGTTCCTGCCGTGTGGGGTACAGCGCCTCGGTGCGGACTTCGGCATCTTCGAAGGCGCTGGCCATGCCGATTTCAAGACGGTGCACTACGTCGTAGAAGGTTTCCTGTTCCGGAGTCTCCAGCAGATGCATGTAGAAAGCTCCCAGGGCCTCTTGCTTGAGGTAGAGGAAATAGCTTTGCAGGTGGGGGCGTACTTCTTCGCTTTTTGTCAAGGAGATGGCGTCGGCGTCGCTCCGTTCTGCACGGTCAAAGAATTCCTGGAAACGGTCCCGATAATAGACGACAGAATCGTTCATCAGCACCAGCCTAGAAATCCTGCTGAGGGTGGTGAAGTTGCCCTTGCCTGCCGCTAGGTCCTTGAGGAACCTTCGCCACATTCCGAAATCGAAGCCGTGATTTTCGGTAAGGTAAAGGAAAATGTTGTTGTCTTCTAGGAACTGATGCGTTTCAGGGGAAATTTCCCGCTTGTTGGTCAGGAGCACCACGCGGAAGGGCGTCTTGGACAGGTGCTGCAGCGCATAGCGGATATAGCCGGGAAGCTCCGGCCCCGTCTGGTAACTTGCGTACAGTACGATTCTGCTGTTTTGCATTGTTGCTCCGTTATAAGTGTCATCCTGAGCGAAGGGCGTAGCCCGTAGTCGAAGGATCTTAATCAAGCATTAGGTTTTTCCATTCTGGATTCATCGTGCGTATGAGATCGTTCTTCTTCTCTCTTCTCCACCCTTTAAGTTGTTTTTCCCGCTGAATAGCGTCCTTTACTTCTGTATATCGCTCAAAATAAACGAGCTTCTTGATATTGTATTTTGATGTAAATTTTGCGCCTGTGCCATCCATATGCTCCAAAGCACGACGTTCAATGCTGTTTGTAACGCCGACATAAATTGCGGTGTTATTCGGACTAGACATTATGTATGTGTAGTAACTATTCGGCATTTTCTAGATCCTTCGACTTCGAACCTTCGGTTCTTCGCTCAGGATGACACATTCTTACCTTCTTCCGCTTTTGCCGCGGCCTCCGCGTCCACGGGCCAGCTTTTCGCCGTAGGCCTTGGGGCCCTTTGCCTTGGAACTCTTGGCGCCCATGGTCTTGCGGGGCCGTTCCTTACGGGCCCCACGTCCGCTCCGGATAAAGCTTGGTGCGTCTTCGTCAAAGTCAAAATCGTCGGGCTGGCTTACATAGCCTAGGGCCTCTGCGGCAGCGGCTCGGTCGGCACGCTCGTGAACATCGCGATAGCCATCGCGGGATTCTCCCTGACGGCGACGCTTCTTGGGGTCGCCGCTGAGCTTTTCCAGAATGCTGAAGTCCGCCTGGCCGCGAAGCGGGTCTACACGAAGCAGCCGGACCTTTACCTTGTCGCCCCTGCGGAAGGTACGCCCACTCTTCTTTCCGAAAGCGAGACCCTGGTCGGGGTTGAATACGTAGAAGTCGTCTCCGGCAATATCGCGGAAACGCACCAGGCCTTCAGCAATGGGGTCCGGGATAGAAACGTAGATGCCCCATTCCTCGATGCCGGTGACGCCCGCCTCGAAGTCGTCGCCGATGCGATCTTTTAGAATCCAGCAGCTGCACACCTTGATGGAGATGCGTTCCACCTTCATGTTCTTGATTTCGTTGGCCGAAATCAAATCGCAAACTTCAATGATGTTCTCGGCGCGTTCGGCGTTAATTTCGTCCCCTTTGCGGGCCAGTTCCCTATGGCACCAAAGGTCGGCGTAACGGCGGATGGGGCTGGTAAAGTGGCTGTAGTCTTGCCAGTTCAGCGCGAAATGCCCGAAGCTGTTGCTATCGTAATGGGCTTTTTGCATACTGCGCAAAATGCGGTTCATCAGGGTTTCGTCGTCGCCGGCGCGCTTGACTAAATGCTGGTACAGTTTGAAGGCGGTGGGGTTCAGGTTGGTGTCGCCACTGCGGGGCTTGCCAAGATCGCGAAGCATTACCGGAGCGTCCTTGAACAGGTCGGGGTACATGTAGTACAACTCCATGATGTCCTTGGTGTCGGGAGCCTCGTGAATACGGTAGATGCCCTGGAGCTTGCGGCGTTTGAGTTCCTTGGCGCAGCAGTTGTTGGCAATGAGCATGCACTCTTCCACCCAGGAATTGCTTTCATCGGTTTCGCGAGGCACAATCTGCACGGGTTCTCCGGCTTCGTTGAACTTGCAGCCATATTCGGTGCTCTTGAATTCTAGCAAACCTTCTTTGGTGCGGTTTTTCTTGAGCAGGGCGGTGACTTCGGCCAGAGCCTTGATAGAGTCGTCGCCGGCTTCCATCATCTTCACCGCTTCCTGGTAGGTGATGCCCTTCGAAATGTTCACCACGCTCCGGTGGAAATCCCAGCTGAGCACATTGGCGTTCTTGTCCAGTTCCATCATGCAGGTGAAGGCGCAGCGGTCTACGCCCTGGTGCAGGCTGCACACCCCGCTAGAAAGCTTTTCGGGTAGCATGGGCACGGCAGTCCAGGGCAGGTATTGCGTGTAGCTTCTTTCCAGGGCTTCTTCGTCTAGGTCAGAGCCTTCGGGTACGTAGTAGCTCACGTCGGCGATGTGCACGCCCAGCTTGTAGCCGGTTGCGGTACGTTCTACGCTGATGGCGTCGTCGTGGTCCATGGCGCCTTCGGGGTCAATGCACAGCACGTCCAGCTTGCGGTAGTCGATACGTCCCTTGAAATCCTTGGGGCCCGGCTCCTTGATGCCTTCAACAAACTTCTTGATGGCGGGGGAGAAGTCCTTGGGCAGGTTGTTCTCGTCCATGAACTTCTGCTTTACTTCGGCCCAGGTGACATTCAGAATGTCGGCGCTATGGTCCACCTTGGCCAGGTAGCTGTGTTTGCGCTTGGGGTGGGGGTACAGCGTGAAGCTGATGGTCTCGCCCTCTTTGCCAGGGGCTTGCCTGCGGTGGCACATCTCGTAGACCTTGCCGGTCTGAAGTTCGTGAACTTCCCAGTCTTCGTCGCCAACCTGGTGCAGAATACCCCGCTTGATTCGGGTCTCGTTTTCCTTGTCGTTCTGCCGGCGGCTGCGGGCTGCGGGCCTGCGGTTGTCTTCGCCGCCCTGTTCCGCAATTTTCTTGAAACGCTTCTCACGCTTTTCTTCCAGCGGTTCGCCGTCGCCCAGCTGGTACTCCTTGTGGCTGGTGCGCTTTAAAAGGCCCCGCTCCACCATGTCGGCTAGCAACTGCTTGAATGCCATCTTCTGCTTTTTGGGCAGCCCCAGGGCGCCCCGCAATTGACTCCCCACCATGGGTTCGTCTCGGAGTATGGCGATAATCTGTTCTTCGCTAGGTAACTGGTGTGCCATGCTAGGCCTCCTTTGAAACGCTTGCTTCCGCCTGCTTGTAAGGGAGTGCGGATTCTATCATACCGTGGATTTCGTCCCGCAGCTGCATGGCCGTCTTGTTGGCAAAGCTTTCCGGTGTCTGCAGCGGGTGGATAATGACCTTCGTTACGCCCGGGGTCAGTGCCCACTTGGTCTTGGACAGGCGCTTGCCTGTATCTACCAGGGTCACGGGCAATAATGGCAGGGCGTTTTCCTTGGCCATCTTGAAGATGCCGTTCTGGAAGGGCAGCAGGCGGCCATCGGCACTGCGGTGTCCTTCGGGGAAAACGGAAATGGTAAAGTCGTGGGCCAGACGGTCCTTGAGCAGTTCGCCCATGCCCACGTTCTTGCGGGGGTTCTTGTGTACGGGAATGCAGCCGATGTGGTTCAGCACCCAGCTGAACACGGGAATTTTCCACAGGTCGGCCTTGGCGACAAAGGCGGTGATGGCGATAGAGGGCCAGATAACGTTGATGTCCAAAAAGCTCTGGTGGTTCGCTACGATTACGAACTGCTTGTGGTCGGGAATATTCTCCTTGCCTTCGACCACCACCTTGATGCCGAAAATCTTGAACATGTACCTGAAAAACACGACGCAGATCTTGGTGCTGTACTGCCACTTGCCAAAGAGGCCCCCGACGATGAACATGAAGGGGATGCCCGTAAGGCAGAGTGCCAGGGCCACAAGCAAGTAGTAAAGAACTGCGCGTATAAAAGCCATAGGATTCCTACCTGATTTTCCAGTCTAGGGTTTCGCCGGCGGCCAGGGGAACCACTCCGTTCACCAGCGTGGGGACGGTCCACTTTTCCTGAACCAGTTCCACCTGCTTAGTGGTCCGTCCAATTCCGTAGAAGTCGGCACCGAAGCCGGCGATAAAGTCCGGGAGCTTGTCCAGGTGGCCGTCCCGGCCGAACTCCTGGACCAGAAGGGGGAGGGCCACCGGGGCGCTGTAGACGCCCGCCGCCCCGCAGGGGCATTCCTTTTTGCCCTGCTGGTGCGGGGCGGAGTCCGTGCCGAGGAAAAACTTAGGGTTGCCGCTGAAGGCGGCTGCACGTATGGCGGCACGGTCTTCCGGCCGCTTGGGCAGGGGCTTGCAAAAATGGTGCGGCCGGAGGGCGTCTCCTACGATGTCGTCGAGAGTCATCATCAGGTGGTGCACCGTAATGGTGGCCGCCACGTTGGCCGGGAGCCTCTTGACGGCCTCCACCGACCTTGCGGAACTCACATGCTCAAACACAATCCTTAGCTTCGGGAACTTTGCGGCCAGAGTTTCTACACGCTTGATAAAAGCGGGCTCGCGGTCTAGGCAGAACTCGCCGGGTTCTTCGCCGTGGACGCACAGCACCAGACCTAACTTTTCCATCAGGGCCACCACAGGGAAAATCCCTTCGAAGTCGCTGATGCCGTCGGCGCTGTTCGTCGTGACTCCTGCGGGGTAATACTTTCCGGCCACTACGCCTACGGCCATCATGTCTTTCAGGTTTTGCTCCGTGTAGTTCGGGTTCAGCTTGAAGGTCATGAGGGGCTCGAAATCCGGACGCACATCCTTTGCCGCTGCAAGAATTTCCTTCTTGTATTCGGCGATGGCCTTGGCGCTGGTCATGGCGGGAACGGTGTTCGGCATGATAATGGCACGGCCAAATTGTGCGGCCAGGTCACGGACGTATCCGGGCATCAGGTCGCCCTGCCGCAGGTGTGCATGAAAATCGTCTGGTAAAGGCAGTAGCATATTAAGGAATATAACAAATAGAGTCTAGAAATTAGAACTCAAAATGTGTGATGTGTGATGTGTAATGACAAATTTCACATTTGTCACTTCACATTTCACATTATCTGCTACCCGCTTGTCCGCAAATCGCGGAACAGGACTTTTGAAATGTCGTTGTCGGCGTTGAGCCAGTAGTCAAAGCTGTGGGGCTCGGTAAGCTTCTTGTGGTACAAGAAACACAGGTTGCAGCCCAGTTCCTTGGCTATCATCAGGTCGTGGGTGATGATGATGATAGAAGTCTTGAACAGGGTCCGCATGTTGTCGATCAGGGGCAAAAGATTACGACGGTTGTAGTTGTCCAAACCTGCCGTAGGTTCGTCCATCAATAGGAGCATGGGGTCCATGGCCCAGCTACGGGCGATAGCCACGCGCTTCTGCATGCCCACGCTCAGCTGGTGGGGGAACATGCCCGCACAGTCCCGGACGCGCATCAGGTCCATGGCCATGTTGATCTTTTCTTCGATTTCTGCGGCGGTACCCTTCTTGTGGTAACGGAGCGGCAGGGCGATATTGTCCCGCACCCGCAGGTTCGAAATCAGGGCCCCGTTCTGGAACACCAGACCCACCTGGCGCTTGGCCACCTCTAGTGCGGTCAGGCGCTCCGGCGGAATGTATTCGCCAAAGTAGAACACCCTGCCGGAACTAGGCCGTGCAAGCCCAGCGATTACGCGGAGTAGGGCACTCTTGCCCTGGCCAGAAGGGCCTCCGATGCAGAGGGTCTCGCCCCGCTTTAGAGAAAGGCCCGCTCCCGAAATCAGTTCGGCGTCGTCATCGCGTTGCTGTATCGTACTGAAAAAACCGTAGGCGCCGGGCTTCGAGAAAGCCGTGCCGCTGAGCCCGCGGTATGTGAGGTGCAAATCTTCTATGCGCAACGCTTCGTCTTGCATTTTCCACCTCTAGATAATTCTCGAAAGTTCGTTGAAGTAATCGAAGAAATAGAACAGCGAAAGAACCACGTCGGCACAAACGATATAGAGGAAAGACTTGATGACGGAGCGGGAGGTGGCCTTGGGAACCTGACGCACGTCGTGGGCGATGTTCAGGGCCTGATAGCAGGCGTTGGTGGTAATGATACAGCCGAACACCAACGGCTTGACCACGATCAGCACAAAGTCCATGGTGGTAAGGGCCTTCAAGATTTCGTTGCTCAGGTAGTCCCAGGTGAGCTGCAGGTTCAGTGCGTTTCCGGTAAGGAAAATGGCGGCCTTGGTGATGAGGAATCCTGCCCCGATGGCGCTACCGCTAAAGAAGATGGTCATGATGAGGGTGGCGATGGAACCGCCGATTAGGCCGGGCATCACCAGGTAACGGATGGGGTCCACGCCCATGGTGGCCAGGGCGTCTACCTCGGAGTTGATCACCATGCTACCTACATAAGTTGTAAGTGAAGATCCGCTTCGGCCTGCAATTAGGAATGCCGTTAAGATAGGACCCAGCTCACGGATGATCACCACCACAACAAGGTTACCCACCACGTCGTCAAAGCCCATCTTGCCCATGAGGGTCATGACTTCTACAATGACCACCGCACCGAAAAGGGTGGCCACGATAAACAGGATTGGGAAAATCTCCACGCCGGTGAAGAAGGTCTGCAAAATGATGTTGCGGGAGTCGGTTTTGAAACTTCGGGTTTGCGAGAATATGGAGGCGATGGCGCGGAAGAAAAGGCAGACCTGCTGGCCCAGGGTGCGGGTCATAAAAAACATTCCCAGGTGGTGGAAAAGTTTTCCAACCAGGGTCAGTTTTGTGGCGCCGATTCTCTCTTCTACGTTCTCCATCTACTTCTCGACCAGTTCGTTCCCGTTGACCGCCTTGAGAATCTCTTGCCAGAGATGGTCAAGGCCTGTCTTTTTCAGGGCGCTTACGGCCAGAGGTTTCGAATCCAGCCCCATGCGTTCCTGGATGAGCTTCGTGTTCTTAGCAAACTCCGACTGGTTCACCTTGTCGCGTTTGCTTGCCACCACCAGCACGGGGCAGCCCGTGGCACGGATGCTTTCCACCGTCTCGATGTCGATGGCGGTCCCGCCGTGGCGGATATCTACCAGGTAGATAATCCCACGCAGGTCCTTGCACTTTTCCACGTACTCGCGGATAAAGTCGCCCATCTCGTCGCGTTTCTGGATGCTGACTTTGGCGAAGCCCACTCCTGGTAAATCTACAAGAAAAAACTTGCCGTTGACCTTGAAGAAGTTCAATTCGCGGGTCTTTCCGGGGGTAGAACTGACTTTTACCAGGCTTTTTTGGCCCATGAGGGCGTTCATCAGGGAGGATTTGCCCACGTTGGAGCGGCCCAGGAACCCTACCTGGGGGAGTCGCTCTTCGGGGAGGCCCTTCAGGGACACGGCGCTTTTCACGAATTCGGCGCTTGTAATCTCGATGGAGTCGAACTTTACCGGGTTCACAGGCTGACCCTCCCTTCGAAGGCACGGAGCATGGTGACTTCGTCTACAAATTCCAGGTCAGATCCCATGGGGATTCCACGGGCCAGACGGGTGCGTTTCACGTTCACGCCAGAGAGCATACGGTCAATCATCAGGGCGGTACTGTCGGCCTCGGGGCTAGACCCTAGGGCCAGTACCAGTTCTTCGATCTGTTCGGTCTTGATGCGTTCCACCAGCTGGGACAGGTGAAGCTGCTCGGGACCGATACCATCCAGCGGCGAGATGACCCCGCCCAGAACAAAGTAAAGTCCCTTGAAAATCCCGGAGCGTTCGAAGGGCAAAATGTCGGAGCTCTTTTCCACCACGCATATAGCCTTGGCATCTGAGCGTTCAGTACAGATAGGGCAAACACTTTGGTCTGTAAAGCAAAAGCACTTGGGGCAGGGGTGTACATTTTCTGCCGCCGCAGTCAAGGCCTGGGCGAACTGCGCTACGTCTTCTTTGGAGCGGGTCAGCACATGGTAGGC
>CACZII010000003.1:836-34727 GCA_902781185.1 Fibrobacter succinogenes | reverse complement strand
GAAGTTGTCCAGACCCAGAAATCCAGAAAGAAGAAGGAAGTCTGGGTTTTGGGTAACGGAAGAACCATCACCCACTACCTATTGCAGGCCCAGCGGTTCCTACGAAAGAACGGCGGTGAAGTTCTGTATATGGAAGAGCTGCATGGCGACCCCACGGTATTCCAGTCGGCGGCCCTGGATGCACTGACCCCGGAAGGCGACACCCTGCGGCTGGTGCTGAACGTCTCGGACAACATCTTCAAGAATAACGCCTCGTACCTTTCTATTGCCTTCCAGGTGACGGAACTGAATCCGGAACTGATTGTGGCCCTGAACGAACTTACCTTCCCCTACGACCTGCTGGTTACACCCTTTGGTATGTCCCAGACGTTTTTTCCGGATCTGGACCGTGTAAAAAACAAGGAACTGGTCATCTGGCTTTTGATGGAATCTACCAGCCTAGATTCCAGGCACAACCGCTACCGCCCGGTGAGAATTCACCATACCGAACAGCAGATTGAATCTGTCATCCAGGAAGCGAAGACATTGGTGCCAAATGCCAAGGGAATCGCCACCCGCTTCGCGGAACAGGCGGTGGAACACAGACAGCTACTGCAGGCCACCCTGGAACCCACCAAGGAGAACAGCCTCTGGTTCCTGGACTTGTCCATGAACGCCAAATCCAAGGTACGGGAAACCTGCAAAGACCTATCCATGGCCTGCAAGACGGCAACCCCCTACAACCCCTCCAACAGCGCCCTGGATGACTACATCAAGCGGAAACTGAAGGCCGCCGCCAAGAGCGGTATGTCCACCATCATTATCCCGCTGAATGCGGCAAACATCGCGAAGCTGAAGTCAATCGACGAAAAAGCGGCCGCCCAGGGCACCACCATCGTAAATTTATCTACCTTTATGAAGTACTGACAAGGAGATTATCATGACCGTAAAACTGGGTGTGAACATCGACCATATCGCCACTATCCGCGAAGCCCGCAAGATCAGGGAACCGGATCCCGTTACGGCAGCACTGATGGCTGAACTTGCAGGCTGCATGGGCATTACCGCCCACCTGCGCGAAGACAAGCGCCACATCCAGGACCGCGATATCCGCCTCTTGCGCGGGATGGTCACCACCAAGCTGAACCTGAAAATCTCCCCCACAGCAGAAATGTTACAGTTCGCCACCAACGTCCAGCCGGACATGGTGACCCTGGTCCAGGAAAACCTCCAGGAAATCACCATTGAAGGAGGCCTCAACGTGGCCGCCAAGGTGGACGAGCTTTCCAAGTTCGTGATGACCCTGAAAAACAACGACATCGCCGTAAGCGTGTTCATCGACCCGGAAACGGACCAGGTGAAGGCCGCCAAGAAAATCGGCGCCGACTTCGTGGAATTCAACACCGGCAAATATGCCACCGCCTGTGAACTGGGAAGCATGCAAGAAGTAGACCGGGAAATTTCGGCCATTGAAGACATGACCATGCTGGCCCGCAAGTACGGGTTACGGGTCTTGGCCGGACACGGACTGAACTACCGCAACGTAGCCTCCATCGCCGCCATCGAAGGAATCGAAGAGCTGAACATCGGACACAGCATTGTGGCCCGCAGCGTCTACGTGGGCATGGAAAAGGCCGTGAAGGAAATGCTGGAGATTATCCGCGGCTAGCGGCTCAATAATCCCTATACTTTACATCGTGAAGCACTAACCCCTGAGGCGGGGCCCAGGTGCGTTCGCCCTTGAAATTTTTCTCGAAGATGGCTTGAACCGTGCCGGCGGGGTAACGGCCCCGGCCTATGTCGAAAAGTGTTCCTACCATGGCGCGGACCTGCCGGTGCAAAAACCGGTTCCCCTTGATGTGGAAGATTACGGTCCAGTCATTTACACGATCTAGTCTAAATTCGGACAGCGTACAGAGCGTAGATTTGCCGTCGTTCCGGGGAATGCAGAAGTCGATAAAGTCATGCTCTCCCAAGAAGCAAGCCGCCTCCTGTTCCATCAAGTCCAGGTCCAAGTTCAGGGAGCCGCATTCCCAGCCGTATTCCCGCATCAGCGCCACTGGCCTCGTGAAAATCGTGTACTGGTAATACCTGTAGAGGGCGTCGTAACGGGCATTGAAATCCTCGTTACAGGGTTGCAGGTCGCGAACCCGAATAAGCCTCTTGGTCAGACCGTTTACCGAGCGTTCCGTTTTGCGTAAATCTAGTTCACCATCGTAATCAAAGTGAACGCACTGCCCGCGGGCATGGACCCCCGTGTCGGTACGGCCCGAACCCACAATGTGGATAGGAGCACGAAGCGCTATGGAAAGCGCCTCTTCCAGGGCTGACTGTACGGTAACGAATTTCTGCTGGCCCGCCTCGTTCTGGACTTGCCAACCATAGAAGGCACTTCCCAGATATTCACAACGGAAGCGGTAGCGCATGGGAAAGGAACCCCTATTCCATGGCGCTCTTGATAACGGCTTCTACCTGCTCCTGAGGAATCTTCAACTGGGTAGCGATAGCGGAAGCAGGGAACCCACGGCGGGACATCTGAAGGATTTTACTCTTTTCGCTAAATTCCTTATCAAATCGACTTGTCTCCAAGGGGTTACTGCCCTGGAGGGTCGGATTGCCCGTCACATTGTGGCTCTGGGCCCTGAGCTTCATAGTCCTGTCACGGGAAAGACCGCGGGGAGCCCGCAGAACTTCGGAAAGGGACTGGATAGCCGAGGTGATTCGCTCCTTGGCAGTAGGCCGGAGCTGGGGGCGCTTGCCTAGATCGTGTAACAGAACCTTGTTCTCGGGATTGCCATTCTCGTCTTCGAAAGAAACCTTGGTCTCCTTGGCTTCGGCAAACTCATCGGCCTCTTCGATAATGGAATGCTTGGGAGCCCGGGGGCGCGGAGCAATGGTCGGGTCATTTTCGTAGCCATTCTTGGGCTCACGGAAACGGTTCTCGGCCTTCAGGGCCTCCATCCTCTGGGTCAGGACCTTCTTGCGGTGGCTTAACGCAGCCAGAAGGATAATGCAGACCAGCACCGCAAGGACGCCGCCAACCACCCATACAAGGGCAGACTTGGAAATGCCAGCCACAGCCTTGTCGGATTCCTGGGATTCACCCTCGGGATTCTTCTGGCGCAAGGCGTTCAGGTCTTGCCAGGCAATTTCCAGATCATTACGGATAGCGAGTTGGGCATCGGCATTGTCACGTGCATCCCACAAGGCCACTTCCAGGGAGTCAATCTTACCGCGGGCCTGCAGGTAGGCATCGGCATCAAACGAAGAACGTCCAGAAGAAAAGTCCGAAAGCAGGTACAGTAGCACTCCGGCACACAAGAACAGAAGGACTATAGGGACGATAAATTTTTTCATGGGTCAAATTTACAAAAAAATTAGGCCTGCTTGTTCAACGCCTCCGCCAGAACCACGCGGTTTCCGCCACTGACCGACGCCATCTGCATAGACGCCTCGGCAGTGGCTATCAGGGTCTGAACATCGATAGCGTGGATGGGCATTACGGAAACACCGATGCTCAGGGTGGTCTTCAGGATACCGTCACCATAGGCCACCTGGAGCTGAGAAATCTCGTGGCGTATCTTTTCGGCCCGATCCTTGGTAATCTTGTAGTCCGCACCGGGCAGAATTACGCAGAATACGTCGCCGTTGTAACGACAGGGAATATCCTCGTTCCTGATATAGCTGGGCAGGCGCTGGCCCACTTCCCAGAGCATCTGCTCCACTGCATGACGGCCACGCTTTTCTTGAAGCATGGGAATTTCGTCGGGATAAAGCATGATAATGCCGATAGGTGTCTTATGACGAGATGCGGAGAAAATTTCCCTACGAAGGGATTCTTCCATATAGCGCTTGTTGAAAAGCCCTGTCAAGTTATCGCGGATGCTGTGCTGCTGGAACCGGATATTCAAATTCTGGTTCGCCACATACAGACCGAAGGTGGCCGACACAATGCTGACCTTCGCCTTCCAGAAATCAATGCTTTCCCCATCGGGAAGCTTGTCCACCTGGACACAGAGCGTACCAAAATGTTCTTCCAGACCTTCGATAGGGGCACAGAAAGCAACACCCTGGCTATGGTAATGCAAATGCGTACAGCCCGCCGTCACCTTGTCCGCCGTGTAGTCGTTCACCACAATCTCACCAAGATTGAAGCTGGCGCATTCCGCAGGCATCATGGTATCGCCGCTGATGACATAGTCTCCGAAAGAAAAGACCTTGTGCATTTCGGACTGGGCATCACCGTACATGTAAAGGACACCTGCCGCCCCAGGGAACAGCTTGGGCATGACTTTTTCTAGGACGCCAACCACTTCGGAAAACGGCCTGTTTCTGAGAATCTGCTTGCAGAAATCATCCCAATCAGCAAGGGGAAAAAGCTCCTTGGGTTCGAGCAAGGATTCCGGAGCCGTTGCTGCCTGCGCAGGGGTCGGAGCCTCGGCGGATTCTGGAGTAGGCGTTTCGGTTGAAGTTTCTTCAGCTGTAGATTTCGCAAGTTCTGAAGCAACAACCGGAACAAGTTCCGTAATGGGGCGCAGATTAGGTGTCGGCACCTCTTCGCTCTCGTTATCCTGAACCGCCCGACGGGCGACGATGTAGAAAATAAACCCGAGAACAGAGCCCCAGACGCCCACAAAGATGAACTTCACCCCCACCGAGAGGGTGGTTTCGGGAGCATAAAACGAAAGGACGACACCCGCCACGAAGGCGAGAAGCCACACGAGGTAATAAAGAATACTCATGTTCATTAATTTATGAAAAGTCTACGGGTTAAAGCAACAAGCACCCCAAAAAAAGCAAAAAAAAACACAAAAAATACACTAAGCCATGGCGTTCCACTACAGGTCGGGCCCTACAGGTGTGGAATGTGAGGTGTGGGGTTTTATTTTCTAGATTTTGAACTTGATGACAATTTTAGAGAAAATCGCCCTCGCCCTCCCCGCTGTAGAATCTCCTGCTAGATACATGGGCGGCGAGGCTAACAGCGTGGTGAAGGACCACAGCCAAATGCTCGCCCGCATGGCGTTCGTCTTTCCGGACACCTACGAAATCGGCATGAGCAACAACGGCATCCGCATTCTGTACCACGTGATCAACCGTGAGCCGGACTTGCTGTGCGAAGTCTCCTTTGCACCCTGGGACGACATGGCCGCCGAGATGAAGAAGTACGACATTCCGCTGTACAGCTATGCGACCTACACGCCGGTACGGGATTTCGAGGTGGTGGGCATGACGCTCCAGACGGAGCTGAACTTTACCAACGTGCCCTATGTGCTGGAGCTGGCCCGCATTCCAGCGTGGCAGAAGGACCGACAAGAAAACGACCCTATCGTAGTTGCCGGCGGGCCTTCTATGGCGAACCCCGAACCCGTCGCCGACTTCTTTGACGCCTTTATGATAGGCGACGGGGAAAAAGTCATGATTGACTTTTTGCGGTGCGTAGGCGAAGGCCGCAAAGCGGGCCTGAATCGCGCAGAAATCCTCAAAAATTTGTCCAAGATTGACGGCGTGTATGTGCCGAGTTTGCGCCCTGTTGTGAAGAACGAATTCGGCGTGATTGTGCCGGCGGAACCTGCCGCCGGCGCCTACGCCACCACCAACGGGGTTCGCCGCCTGTTCATCCCGGTCATGGACCCCAAGGACTACCCCGTCAAGAACCTGATCGCCAACATGCAGCTAGTGCACAACCGATTCAGCGTAGAGGTCATGCGTGGTTGTGCCCAAGGGTGCCGCTTTTGCCAGGCGGGCATATGGTACCGCCCCTGCCGCGAGCTAAACCCCGACGACGTTCTGGACATTGCAAAGGCCGGAATCCAGGCCACCGGCGAGCGGGAACTGGGGCTACTCTCCCTTTCTACCGCCGACTACAAACCAGTAGAAGCCCTCACCGACTCTATCATCGACGACCCTTTCTTCGATACCGTGGACGTGAGCCTTCCCAGTATTCGCGTGAACAGTTTCGGTCAGACCCTTGCAGGTAAAATTGCGGCCCTCAAAGGAGGCCGCAGCGCCACCTTCGCCCCGGAAACAGGCTCCGAACGTATCCGCAAGATGATCAACAAGACCATCAGCGACCAGGACATGTACGATGCGGCCGAACACGCTTTCAGCAGCGGGTTCAACAAGATCAAGCTCTACACTATGATCGGGTTCCCCACCGAGAACGAAGAAGACATGCAGGCCTTCTGTGATCTCATCTTTAATCTCGTTAAGATCGGGCGCAAGTACAACAGAGGAATCCAGATAGCGGTCAGTATAGGAATTCTCATTCCCAAGTCGTTTACAGGACTCCAGTGGGCCCCCTTCATGGACAAGGAGACAGCCCTTGGGCATATCCGTTTTGTGCGGGAGAAGTTCTTCAAGCACCCCAACGTAAAAATCAACTGGGCCGCCTGGGAAACAAGTTTTTTGGAAGCCATCTACAGCCGTGGCGACCGAAGCCTAGCCCCCGTCATCTACGAGGCCTACAAGCAGGGAATCATCTTCGAAAGCGACAGCTACCGGTTTGACTTTGCCAAGTGGGAAACTGTCTGGCAGAAAACGGGTTACGACACCAGCTGGGTGTACCGTGAACGCGAAAAAGATGAAGTGTTCCCCTGGGACTTTATTCACGCGGGCACCACCAAGCAGTACCTGCGCCGGGAATGGGAAAAAGCCTTTGATCCGAACAGCGAACCCGTGCCCAACTGCAAGTGGGGTGACTGTCAGAAATGCGGCATACCGGGCTTCGGTGCCGAAATCAAATTGGCCGACGACCCCGTGCGCCACAAGGCTCCCAGCCGAACCCCCGAAGAAATCAAGAAACTAGTGATTGATCGCCGACCGAAAAAGACGGAAAGTTTCAAGTACAAAATTACCTTCAAGAAGACGGGGCTCAGCAGATTCCTCCCCCACCACAACATGCTCAGCTTCTTTGAGCGCACCTTCCTGTGCGCAGGCATCCCAGTGAAATTCAGCGAGGGGTTCAGTCCCAAGCCGAAAATCGTGAACATGGGGGCGCTCCCTCTCGGCATGGAAACCTACTGCGAGCTGATCAGCGTGGAACTTCTGAAGCCCTTGGACCTGAGTCCCGAGAATCTGCCGAACCTGATGGCAGAACTAAGCAGGCCTTTCCCCCGCGGTATGGAAGTCGTGAATATCGAGCCACTGCAAGAGAAGCTTTCCAAGCATTTCCCCAAGTCCATGACCTACCGCTACAAACCCGAAACCATTCCCGCCGACCTGATGGAGAGGTTCGAAAACAGGACATTCCCCACTGTCACGAACCACCGCGGGCAAGAAATCGACTTGAACCAGCACGTCTTGTCTATCGAGAATCGGGAAGGGACGCTGTATATCAAGGTGAAATGCAATGACCAGGGCACCACGGCCAGCCCCTTCGTGATTTTTGCCGGAATTCTCGGAATTTCCATAGACCCAGCCAAACTGGACGAGGTTTCCAGGCGGTTCCTGGTGGCGAAAATCAGCATGGAATGGTAATAAATTGACGAACATGTAAAGAATTGTTATAATTTTATCCAAGTTAACACAAAAAACTCTACAAGGAGAATGTACATGAAGAAGATATTCCTTTCTGCCGTCATTGCTCTGGCTCTTTGCAGCTACGGCTACGCTCAGGACGACGAAGAATACGAAGAAGAAGAAGCCGCCCCTGCCAAGGTAGCCAAGGCCCCTGCCTACGAAGAAGAGGAAGAGGAAGAAGCTGCTCCGGCTCCGGCTCCTAAGAAGGCCGAAAAGAAGAAATCTACAACGGCTCCCACTTCCCTCGGTTTCATGGGAATCGGTGTGGGTTGGGACCAAAACACCGCCCTTGGTACTACCGAGTACATCAAGCTCAAGTTCCGCCTGAACGAAAGCATGCAGCTTGCCGCTATCTTCGGACTTGCCCATTATGGCGTCACCACCACGACCTACACACCCAATGGTGGCAACGAAACCACAAATGACGGAACAGACGACTACACCCCACTCCTCATTGGTGCCGAATTCGATTTCTTCCTCCCCACCCCGCTCCTGCCTAGCTACATCGGTGCCGACGTCATCTATGCCAGCGCTGGTGAAAAGACAACCCCGAACGGAACCGGCAATGACACTTATTCCGAAAGCGCCCTCCAGTTCGACGTCATCTTCGGTGTTCAGGCTGAACTCGTAAGCAACGTCTTCCTCACCGGCAAGATTGGCCTCGGCTTTGATTACCTGATGAGCGACGACAAGACTGCAGGTGGCGACGAAACGTCTACTGGCCGCTTCGTCTTCGGCACCCAGGCAGGCATCGAACTCAGCTGGTTCTTCCTGTAATCTGGAACGTTTCAAGACATTCAAGAACAGCCTCCCCACGGGAGGCTGTTCTTTTTTATGCTCTTATTTAGCCCTTGTAAAACTATTCACCAACGACAAAGCGTACGTACAAGTCTAACAGGTCCTGGCCCCACAGGTACATGACCGGAGCCGAGACGGCAAGGAACGGGCCAAAGGGGATCTGACCTGTACCATCGGCGAAACCCCTCTTTTCCATGATTTTTGCCCAGGGAATCATGACCAGAATGCCAAGCAAGGCGGCAAGGATTAACACCTCTACAGCAGCATTCAACCCCATGAGGGCACCATAGCCCGCCAGCAGTTTAACATCTCCAAAACCCATGGCGTCCTTTTTCAGGATTTTTGAGGCAATAAAGCCCAAAAGCCAAAGGCCACCACCGGCACCTACGGCACCAATCAGACTTCCAAAGGGCGAAACTCCCCCCGGGAACATGGAAAGCACAAGGCCCACCACGATACCCCCGACCGAGATGGAATCGGGTATTAGTTTGTACTTAATATCAACAGCACACACAGGATACAAGCCCAGGAGCAGCCAGAGCATGGCCAGGGAATCGACCCAGTTGGTCACGGGAGCAGTCCACCCCACATTCCAGTTGGCAGAAAAAAGAGCAAGGGCACCCAGCAAACCACAAAGGCCTTCACCGATAGGGTAAATCACACTAATGGGTTGCTTGCAGCAAGCACTCTTCCCGCGCAACCAGAGCCACCCCACGATAGGTAAATTGTAGCGGACAGGAATCCGCTTCTTACACAAGGGGCAATGAGAAGGCGGGTTAATCAGGGACATTCCGCGAGGCATCCGGTAAACAATCACGTTGTAAAAACTGCCTATGCAGGCGCCCAACGCAAAAAAGAGGATTAAGCCATACCAAAGTGGAATATTCTCCATAAAAAGCTCCCATTTTCAACAATTATGCGACAAGGACGCCTAGACCGCATACCCTATTTCGTCTAAAAAAAGATAAATTTATATCGTGAAGAGCGTATTATAGAGGATTGAATAATGCGGTTAAAAAGTTTGTTTTTTTTATTCGGGCTTGCCTTGTGCATGATGTCCCTGATCAACTGTTCCAGGGAGTCTTCCATCAAGGAAAACGTGAACTTGCGGAACAACCATTCCGTGGTGTTCGTCCAGCGTGCAGCCTTTGAAAACCCAGATGCCTTTGCCGACTCCATTATCAACCTGCCTAACCCCGACTCCGTTATCGTTAGCGATACCGTTACCGTCACCATCGGCGACACCATCCATATGATGGGTTTCTTACGCTATAACGCCAACAAGATTTATCTGTACCAGTGGATCCTAGATAGCCTCGTGAAGGATACCACGGGCAAGGGAAAAGACAAGATGAAAAAGACCCTGGTTACGGGTCACAACGCCACTCCCCAGTCCTGGGTCTATTTTAAAGAAGGCGTATATTCACCCCTATTCGTAGCCGTAGACGGAAACAGCGCAACAGATACTGCAGGCAAGGACCAGTTCATTAGGGTCATCAACACACCACCCTACCTTGGAGTTCCCAAAGACACCCTATGGACCAGAGCAAAGAGTTCTATAACCTTCCCCGTGCTGGCTCTGGACTCCTTCGGAACCATTACCTCGTTCAAGGTGGATGTAGATGCCAAGGGCAAGAAGGAACCCAAGGACTGGAAATACACCAAAGACGAATTCTCGGACAGCCTGCTTATCACTATCCCCTATGATTCCACCCTCACGGACAGCCTGGGGAACCAAAAGATTTACATCTTCGTCACCGATGACGACAACAATACCACCAAGGACAGCGTTAACCTGCATTTTAATCAGCTGCCCACCATCAAGATTCTGGGCCCCGACGACCAACAGAGGATAAGCGACACGGTAGAGTCCTTCCGACTGTTCTACGAGGGCCACGACAAGGACAACGAAGACCAGCTAAGGTACTATGTCCGCGTCGCTCCTACGCCTGACAACCAGGAAAGCGACCTGAACCTGTCCAACGTATACGACCTGGTACTGAAGAACAGCACCTCCACCAGCTTCGCCGTCATTGAAGACGGCGAGAACGCCTTGAAAAAGCTCGGCTTTACAGGAAGGTACTTCTCCTGGGATGTGTGGGTGACCGACGGCTACGATACCGTTGTGGCCGAAAAGATAAAGACCAGCAAGGGAAAACGCCCGAGGTACTTCTATCTGGGCCCCAGCAAGTCTACCTGCGACTTCACGGGAACGGCCAAGTTCGAAGGGCTTTCCAATCACGAAGGCATCAAGATTGCCCTGGTGAACATCGCCGACACAAACAACATCTACACGGCCATGACTTCGCCTAAGGGTGAATTCAGGGTTTCCGACCTGCCCGCAGGGACCTTCAGGCTGACCGCCACGGACGAAACCGGCAGGGGCTTCGTAAAGGTCACAACCAGGACTCCCAATATCAACGCCGGCGACGAGAAGGAACTGCCTCCCATTTTGCTGAAGGACCCCGCTCCTCCCAGAATCTACAACATCAAGGGCGTTGAAGATACCATCTCAACCCGCGCCTTTACCATATCGGGAAGGTTCAGCGACTACGGCTCCCAGGTCAAGACGGCGACAGCAGTACTGGGCAAGGAAACCTGCAGTGCAAAGAGCGACAAGTGCAAATTCTCTAACATGACCAGCTATGCCTGGAGTGTCGACCTATTCGGCCTTCCTGACGGAGACTACAGCTTCAAGCTTACCGCTACCGATAGTGCTGGATACCACACCGACACGACCATTACGTTTACCATATCTGCCACGAATATGGTCATTACCGTAAACGACGCCAGTTCCGCCATGGCAGGTGGGTCGGCAAAGCTCACCTTCAAGGCTATCATCGAAAAGGCGGACCCGCCGATTAAAAAGGTGACTTGGAAAACGAATGTCCCCGGGGATTCTCCACGACAAATAAACGTGGACACCTCTAACGGTACAGCCCAGCTCCAGCTACAAAAAGACAACCTCCCGGGAGCAGTCAGCAACACCCGCTACACTATGCAGGCCATTGCAGACAATGGCGCCATTTCCAATATCGTAAGATTCGGTTTCTATAGTAGTGGTCCTATGGTGACCATCAAGTCCCCCGCCTACGACACGACCATTACCCTGAATGACGTAATCACGCTATCCACCGAGGTTGTCGCCAACAACAGCGATGCCTCCGAAGGCAGGACCGTCACCTGGACCTGCATCGATGGTTCTAATGTAACGGAGAACTGCTTTGCTTCAGACAACCTGAGTCCCACAAAGTCCTGGACAACAGTGGGTGTAAAGAAGATTGCAATCAAGGTGACCAACAATGACTCGGATGTCGCCACAGATACCCTGCAGGTCAACGTCATTGCCGACCCCCCGACCATTACCGTAGATGACAACGAAGGCGTCATCACCAAGAAAGTCAATTCAACGCATATCGTGGAATACACCGCCAAGGACAAGTACGGAACCATTCAGAAGGTCGGCTGGCGCTGCGGCTCAGGAGCCGACAATATTACAACGTTTGCCTCGCCCCAAAAGGTAAAGGACAGTTCGCTTGTAATACAATTACCCAATACCGAGCAAACCAACTACAAGTGTTACGTATGGGCTATGGACGACGACAACCAGAGGGACTCAGTCACCATGGTGTTCAAAGTTATCAAGGATATCCCGACGATACGTTTGGATATCCAATTCGATAGAGTCACCATCAAGGACCGGGAGCAGTTGAAATACACGGCCAGCAACCTTCTTGGAGGTGGCATCTACGTAGATTACATCTGCGGAAGCAACCTGGACAATCTAAAGGTTTCAAACTGGCAAAGTACCTGGCAAGGCCGCAAAGGCGAAGTACCAACCGTAACCATGCCGACAACGCCAGGAGAGTACTATTGCGTCATGCGTGCCGTGGACGAAGCAGAAAAAGATCTTGACGCAAACTTGGCAACCCTTTATTCGCTTGACACAGTCACCTACAATGTATTCAAGGCACCGCCGACAGTTACCGTGAACGAATACTTCAAAAGAACCATCAAGGATACTGTGGCCCTATACGCAAACGCAAAAGATTCTGCTGAAACAGACCTTCCAGGAAGGATTGTATCTTACGAGTGGGGCTGTGGGCCCGGTAGCGACATTCACATCTTAGACAAACTGACTAGCACTGGTAAGAACACCTACAACGCCATCATGCCCAACACTGCACAAAGCAACTACCTGTGCATTGTGCAGGTTACCGACGATGACGGCCTTACGGCCAGCGACACCACACGCTTCGATGTGGAACTGGCTCCGCCTATACTGACCCTTGCCAGAGATTCAGCCTATATACGTGCCGGTTTCGATATCGTCCTGAGCGCGACTGCCCGCGACCCGTACGAAGGAACCATGGGCTACATCGCCAAGCGGGAATGGAGCTGTGGAGCAAACACCACCGAAATAGCCAACAACTGGAAGACCGTATCCTCCTTTGACACAACATGGACAGCGCCAAGCGCATCGGTAGATTACTACTGTGTTGCACGCGCTACCGACGACGACGGTAACGCTGTCACCGCCACCATGTACCTTAAATACTCTACAGATTTGCCAGTCATTTCCGTTGTCGAGTCACACATATACGCCGTACAGGGAGACATATTCTTTTTGAACGCTTCTATCAACAACGTTTGGGAAGGAATCAACTGGTATAGTTGGCAATGCTTCTACAAAGACAACAAGCAGGCTGCAGAGGCACTTCGAAAGTTGGACTACTACAAGAACGGCGAACGATTCTATGACTACCGCGAGACATTGAGCTCTCAAGGCCGCGATTTGTATTGCGTTGTCTCAGCTGAGGAAAAGTTAACAGGCCTCGTATTCCGCGACACCACGCACGTAAAAGTGCTTACCACGGCCAACGACCTTCCTGTGGGCAAAATTACCGCAGCGGACACAATCTATCCCTGGAGTGGAGACGAAGCACAAAGTGGAGAAGCCCTCTACTACTATTCGCCCCAATGGGGTGGATTCCAGTCTAAGATTGGCACTATCGGTGACACAAATAACATGGAATTTTATTGGCAGTTCAGTAATGTGGGCGGAGGCTTTTATCTCGGAGACACCACAGGTAAACCTTCAATTGATACTGCCATGGCGCAGTTCAACCAAGCCTTCAGAAGGCCTACCCAAGAGGGGACCATTTCCATGTGTCTGGACTTTAGAGACAGCGTTTCTAGCAACCCCGGCGACGCTGCTTTCTTGAAACGGCACCAGGCCCAAGTTACATGCCGTAACATCTATGTCCGCAGAGCTTGGAAAAACTTGGCAGATGGCGATACGGTACTGCAAAAGTCAACAAACCGGACACCCCCTGCTATCGCCCCTCTCGGTGGTGGACTTTCTGTTTCCTTCCTTTCATCGTCAGGAGACATCGTTACCAAGAACTACGTTGGTGGGGCATGGTCCACTCTAGATTCGATTTCCGTGGACACCTTAGACCCCGTAACCGCAATCCGGATGGTAAATGGTCTTGGAAACCTGTATATGGCGGTTCTCACCACTAGTAATGATTTGAAAGTTTACAAATCCAGCGGAGGCACATCGCCTTGGGCAACATTGGGAACGGGTTTTGCCGGGGTAACCTCTGTGAACTTGGCCACCCATCCTACTTCAGGAATGCTTGTGGTTGCTTATACGCAGAATAGCCATCCAACCTTTAGTTACTGGAGCAACAACACGTGGAATAACGTTGTAATCAACGAGGGTGTAACTGTCAGAGATGTCAATGCTGTGCTTTCTAGCGAAGGTGTTTTACTTACAACCTATACAGACAATTCAAGCAGGTATAAGTCTTATTATGCGATTTACAACACTCCACCATACACGACTGCCGCCACTACAGGTAATCTTGGTGATGAAGTTGCCAGCATTAGTCTTGCTACCGATAACGTAAATGACATCTATATGGGCTATATATATCGTACTTCCAACGTAGACATGATGGGCGTTTACGTAAAGAAGGGGTCTCTTAGGTCAGGAAGTCTTTCATTCAATTCTACAACACTCTTGAAAGAAGGTACTCCGCCGCCGAATATTCGGATTGCGGCAAAAGGTAACAAGGCCTATGCTGCCATCGATGACAACGGACGTGGTTTCTCACACTGCCATGCCTACACCTTCGATGGCGTCAGCTGGAAACCTTATGGCGAAAATCAGCTCCCATATTTCAAAGGCCCATTCCAGGCAAGTCACGGATATAACCTTTACGGTTTTGCCCCCCAAATCGCAATTGACAACAATGGAGGTGTATACATCTCCATGATTTCATGGCCAAGTTCTGGGTCGACAAGCAAGAACAACGGCCCCATTGTCATGAAAAACATTTCTGGAAACTGGACTATCAACACCAAGCCTTAATATATGATTGTTGAAATCGCCTCTATTTGCGATGCCGCCACGGCCAACGGTGCCGGCGGCCGCCTGAATATTCTCGGTGCCTTTGACCGCATCTTTACACAGTTCCCTCTGGTGATACCCCAATGTGCAGCAGCCTTCCGGGTCCGCTACCAGCGCGCTGAAGCAGGCGTCCACAAGCTGATACTTTCCATCGAGGACGTGTGCGGCCACCCCATTGTTCCCGCCATGGAATCGAACATTAACTTTGAGCCTGTGGCCAAGGGTTTCGACACAGCTGCCATGAACCTGATCCTGAACATGCAACGCCTGAAAATCGAGCGTCCGGACAAGTATATCGTCCGCCTGATTATCGATGACGAGGAATATGCGGCCCTGCCCTTGTATGCATTGGAAGCTCCCCAGCCAGGCGCAGGCCCTGCCAACAGCGAAGTAAAGAACTAGCCTAGAGCCATCGTGGCAAGACACAGGGAGCAGTCTCCCTGTATGCCGAATTCGGCCGGATTCAGGTTCATCAAGGAAACTCCTTCTATGAGGGGTTCGAGCATGGGCCTACGTAAGGTTCCTTCGAAAAAGTCCCCGCCGCGGCACTTGAAGAAGGCCTCCTTGCGACACCATAGGGTATAGAACAAGTTTTGAGCGGCGGGGGCGCCATCACTCTGTAATGTCTGGTTCAGACGTTCCACCTCAACACTGGAGAAAAAACGCTCCGCAAGCTTTAAGCGATTTCTGGAATGGAATTCCAGATCTATTCCCACACGGCATTCCCTGGAAAAGGCCAGCACGCAGATTTCCTTAGAGTGGGTCCAGTTGGCATCTACAGGAAGCCCCGGAAATTCTGGACGTGTCGAGCCCTCCCCTATCTTCAGGTCCAGCTCGGTCACCTGGCGATCAAGGGCTCGGGATAATTCCTGGAAGATGTGCGCCCTATGGTCTTGCTTTGGAACAACGGCCAGATAGACCGTACCATGCAAAGTAGAAACTGGGAACAAATCGCCATCCATAGTCCAAAGATAATTTTCTAGTTTAGTAGCTATGCAAAACTCCCGCCTAAAAATCTGCCTAGCCGTCTCTTTTCTGCTGATGGCCTGCAGCGATATCAACGACGGCTGGGAGGCCAACGGTGGCGGTTACCTGAAATACAAGATTGACGGAGAAGGCGAACGCACCATTGAACTTGCCGAAAGTGACGTGGAAGTCCCGTTTATCAAGAACAACCACCGGTATTTTCTGGTAAGGACAAGAGCTAGCGAGAGCAAGCGGGGAGACCAGTTCTCCATCATGGTGAACAGGCCCATTCTAGGGGACAATCCCGTTGTGCAGCAGTATTCCTGGTTCAACTACGGCGGCCTAACCCAGGCTCCCATCCTTGCTGACAGCAGCATTGTCCGTTTTGACCAGAAGGACGACTCTACCTGGACTGCCGACCTGGAACTGTACACCCCGGACTGCCGTTCCGGAAAATGCAGCGACAGCCTGCCAAATCTGCACATTACGGGCCGTTTGCGATACTGGATTGACCCCGATGCCCGCTGACCCCTTGACAAACGGGGGGCAAGTTTCTACTATTGGGCTACCTTATTGGTCGATTAGCTCAGTTGGTTAGAGCGCTACCTTGACATGGTAGAGGTCACAGATTCGAGTTCTGTATCGACCACGAGAAAGCCCCGCTTAGGCGAGGCTTTTTTTGTTGTCTTTTGTGGAGATGACGGCTACTTATCCAGAGTCTTGATCTGGTCCACAAACTCTCCCACTTCCTTAAATTCGCGATAGACGGAGGCGAATCGGACGTAGGCCACAGGGTCCAGCTTTTTGAGTTCCTGCATGACCATGTTCCCTATCTGGTCGTAGGTCACTTCCAGGTTGTCGTTGGAAATCAGGTTGTTTTCGATAGTGGAGGCAACTTCTTCGATAGCGGCCTGGGTCACAGGACGTTTCTTGCAGGAGTTGGCGATACCCGCCAGGAGCTTTTCTCGCTGGAAGGGTTCACGGTCACCATTGCGCTTGACCACGATAAGCGGTTGGATTTCGATATACTCCCGGGTAGTAAAACGGCGACCGCAGGCCGTACATTCCCGACGACGCCTGATGGAATCGCCGCTGACGCGGCTGTCCACTACCTTGTCGTTGTCATTCTTGCAGAAAGGACAAATCATATCCAGAATGTAGAATTTTTTGCCCCTAATAATGTATATTCAAGGTATGCAGCCCCAGCCGTTAAGATTATCCGAGATTACGATTTGCAACCTGCGGTCTATCCACAGGCAGACTTTTCCCCTGAACAACATGACTGCCCTGATCGGCTACAACAACGCGGGCAAGACCAACATCCTCATGGGAATCCGGTGGCTCCTGTCGCCTTTTTCACTGGATGTCTCGTACTTTGACGACAGCAATGAGCCGGTAGAAGTGGAAGGGCATTTCCAGGGCATTTCGGAGACCGTGCTGAACCGCCTAGGCGAAGAAAAAGCCAAAGAAATCGTACCGTTCCTGAATGGTGAAAGCCTTCGGGTAAAGAAGGTCCAGCGGGTGCCTGGAATCCCGCCAGAGAACGTGGAGCTGTGGGCACTGGTACCACCGCAACGACAGAACGGGAGCCGCAAGGGCTGGATGCGGGTGGGCGACGACTTCAAGCACGCCTTCAAGCGTATGTTCCCCGAACCCATCGCCATCTGGGATTTTGAAGGAAACAAGGCCTTTACCAAACTTCTGCATGAAATTTTTAAGCCACTGGAGCGTAGATTCGGTGGAGAATTTAACGATATCATCGGGAAATTCAACGACCTGCTTTCACCGGGAGGCGAGAACCAAGCCGCCGAAATCAAGTCTTTTGACCGTGAAGTCAACGAGAAATTGCAGCCCTTATTCCCCAGCGTCCGCGTAGAACTGGATATACCCATTCCCACGCTGGAAACCTTCCTCAAAACAGCAAGCCTAAAGGTCATCGACGAAGACGACGGATTCGAGCGTGACATCAACCGCATGGGCGCCGGAAGCCAGCGCGCTATCCAGATGGCCCTGGTCCGCTACCTTTCCGAAATCAAGAAACACCACAACAACCACTACCTGAGCAGAACCATGCTCCTGATAGACTCGCCGGAACTGTTCTTGCACCCCCAGGCGGTGGAACTGGTGCGTGTGGCCCTGAAGAACCTTTCCAACGAAGGTTACCAAATTGTATTCGCCACCCACAGCGCCCAGATGGTCACAAGCGAAGACGTGAGTACTTCCTTGCTTATCCGTAAGAACAAGGAACGGGGCACCTTCATGCGCAAGCGTATCGAAGATGCCGTGCATCAGGTGGTGCAGGACGCTCCCAGCCAGCTACAGATGCTGTTCAGCTTGAGTAACAGCAATGAGTTGCTCTTCGCAGATTATGTATTGCTCACCGAAGGTAAGACTGAATGGCGAGTGCTCCCTGCCCTGTTTGAACGGATTACGGGAAAATCTTTTGCCCTTATCAAATGCGCCCTGGTGCGTCAGGGTGGTGTGAGCAACACCCGCAAAAGTATGCAGGTGCTGAATGCCATGGACATGCCGGTGCGAGCAATCGTAGACTTGGACTACGCCTTCACCACCGCCACCCGTGATGGATTCCTAGAGGCAAACGACCCCGACGTAAAGTTCTGTCGGAACCTGTTCAGGGAACTGGCTTTTCATCATCACATGCGGTTGAACAACGGACTTCCCGTAAGCAAGCACAGCAACATCAGCGCCTCTATGGCCTATTCCATGATGGCCTCCATGCCCGAAGCGGAACGCCCCATCAGGAGCATCCACGCCAAGCTCCGGAGCCAGGGAATCTGGGTCTGGACCCACGGGGCCATCGAAGAGCACCTGGGAATCAAGGCGAAAAACGAAGGGGCCTGGAACGGCTTTGTAGAGCGGTGCAAGTCGCCAGACTTTATCAAGAGCCTGCCCGACTTCGAGGGAATCCAGGAGCTGTGCAAGTGGATTATCGAAGGCAGCCAGGAAACCAATAGCTGACGCTTGCGGTATTAATCGTTTTCAGTATTACAGCGCGTCAATGACGGCGTTGAATTCAGCGACAGGGCGGAGCCACTTCTTCAGAAGTTCCGGCTTCGGCAGGTAATAGCCGCCGATATCGGCGGGTTTGCCCTGCTCAGCGGCAAACGCGGCGACAATCTCTTTTTCGCGGGCAGCGAGAGTTGCCGCAACCGGGGCGAACTTGGCGGCAAGTTCCGCATCGTCCTTCTGGGCGGCAAGTGCCTGCGACCAGTAGAGGGCCAGGTAGAAGTGTGAGCCGCGGTTGTCGAGTTCGCCAATCTTGCGGGCAGGCGTGCGATTGAATTCGAGAATCTTGCCGTTCGCCTCGTCGAGGGTGTCGGCAAGGACTTTAGCCTTGGCGTTACCGGTTGTGGATGCCACCTGTTCGAAGGCGGGCACCAGCGCGAAGTATTCGCCGAGGGAATCCCAGCGGAGGTAGTTTTCGGCGAGGAACTGCTGCACCTGCTTGGGGGCGGAGCCACCTGCACCCGTTTCGAAGAGTCCGCCGCCAGCCATGAGCGGCACGATGCTGAGCATCTTGGCAGAGGTTCCGACTTCGAGAATCGGGAAAAGGTCGGTGAGATAATCGCGCATCACGTTGCCCGTGACGCTGATGGTGTCGAGACCGGCCTTTGCGCGGGTCATCGTTTCCACGATGGCATCCTTCGGGCTCATAATCTTGATGGAAAGACCGTTCAGGTCATGGTCCTTCAGATAAACTTCCACCTTCTTCTGGATTTCGCGGTCATGGGCGCGCTGCGGATCCAGCCAGAAGATTGCCGGCGTGTTGCTGACGCGAGCGCGTGTGACGGCGAGCTTGACCCAGTCGCGGATCGGGGCGTCTTTCGCCTGGCACATACGGTAGATGTCACCAGCTTCCACATCCTGCTGCAAGAGTACTTCGCCATTTGCATTCACGGCGCGGATGACGCCCTTGCCCTTGGCAATAAAGGTCTTGTCGTGGCTACCGTATTCTTCGGCGCCTTGGGCCATAAGGCCGACGTTCGGCACGGTGCCCATCGTTTTCGGGTCGAAGGCGCCGTTCTTCTTGCAGAATTCAATGGCGGCTTCGTAGATGCCGGCGTAGCAGCGGTCCGGAACGCAGGCCTTCACTTCTTGCAGCTTGCCTTCCTTGTTCCACATGCAACCGGAGTTGCGAATCATCGCGGGCATCGAGGCGTCGATGATGATGTCGCTAGGCACGTGCAAGTTGGTGATACCCTTCGCGGAATCAACCATCGCGAGGTCCGGGCCAGCGGCGAGCGCTGCGTCTATGGCAGCTTTGACTTCGGCTTCCTTGGCGTTGCCTTCCAGGCGCTTATACAAGTCTCCGAGACCGTTGTTCGCATCAATGCCGAGTTCCTTGAACAGGTCGGCGTACTTCACGAATACGTCCTTGAAAAACACGCGAACGAATGCACCGAAGAGCACCGGGTCAGAGACCTTCATCATGGTGGCCTTCAGGTGCACCGAGAACAGCACACCCTTCGCCTTGGCGTCGGCCATCTGTTCGGCGATGAACTTTTCAAGAGCGGCCATGCGCATCACGGTGGCGTCGAGGATTTCACCGACCAGGAGCGGCTTTGCGGCACGCAGTTCTGTCACGGCGCCGGCTTCGTCCACGAATTCAATCTTGAACGTATCGGCCTTCGCCAGCGTAATAGACTTTTCGTTGCCGTAGAAGTCGTTTGCCTGCATGCTCGAAACGTGCGTCTTTACCGATTCATTCCACACGCCGTTGCTGTGCGGATTGTTGCGGGCATAATTCTTGACGGCCTTGGGGGCGCGACGGTCGGAGTTACCCTGGCGAAGCACCGGGTTCACGGCGGAACCCTTCACCTTGTCGTAGCGCGCGCGAACCGCTTTTTCTTCATCCGTAGCAGGGGCATCGGGATAATCAGGCACATCAAAGCCATTCTTCTGAAGCTCGGCAATAGCGGCCTTGAGCTGCGGCACGGATGCCGAAATGTTCGGTAGCTTGATGATGTTTGCACTCGGGTCCAGCGTGAGCTTGCCCAAGAAATCCAGGTCGTCGCTCGCCTTGCCGAATGCGGCCAGAATGCGGCCCGGCAGGGAGATGTTCTTGGTTTCGACATCGATGTCGGCGGCCTTTGCAAAACCGCACACGATAGGGAGCAAAGATTGAGTCGCCAAGAAGGGCGATTCGTCTGTGAGGGTATAGTAAATCTTGGTATTCATACGCCGCCAAAGATAGATAATTACTAACTTTCTCACGTTATGAGTGATTCTTTCAAAGGCAGATTTGCTGCCGTGCTGCCGGCAGGAGGCATCGGAAAACGGATGGGCGGCGCTATCCCCAAGCAATTGATGTTGCTGAAGGGTAAGCCCGTCTATTTCTACTGCTTGGAGACGTTCCTTGGTATGGACGAAATCAGCCAGGTGGTGTTGGCCGTACCTGCCGACTGGAAAAGCCATTTTGAAAAGGACATTTCCGAAAATTCTGGCTGGTCCGCCGAGATGCTAGACAAGTTAACCATTGTCGTTGGTGGCTCTGAACGCTGGCAGTCCGTGCGGAACGGCGTCAACGCCCTTTCTGGTCAGGCGGAATATGTCCTTGTTCACGATGTGGCAAGACCCTTTGTTTCAAAAGAGATTGTTCAGGACGTATGCAGGACTCTGGTAGAAAAAGGCTCCTGCCTAGTGGCAAAGCCCGCTATCGATACCATCAAGATTGCAGAAGACGGCAAGGTGGAAAAGACCATTGACCGGAAAAAGATCTGGATGGCACAAACACCACAAGCGGCCTCTGTCGACCTCTTGAAAAAGCTCTACGACCGCATTGACAAGGAACCTTTAGATTTTACGCCGACCGACGAGGCCAGCATTCTAGAATTCTTTGGCGAGCATGTCTACATTGTGCAAGGTAACGCCATGAACGACAAGCTCACTACGCCGGAAGATTTTGAAATTTTCTCGGCCCGCCTTGCCGCCAAATAATTCTGTAGTTCAAGTTTAACGAGGAGAAAATAATGAAAAAAGTTCTAGCGTTCGCTATCGCCATCCTATGTGCGGCAACTTTTGTTCAAGCCCAGGAAGACGAGTCAACAAATCAAAAGAAACAGGCGACAGAGCTTGCCATGTTTGGCATAGGCGCCCGACTTGCCGTGGGTTACGGCATGATTTGGGGCCTAGAAGACGACTGGTCCGGTGGCGAAAATGATGAGAACCCGGGGGGCATCGATTTGGAAGGGGGCGCTATGGGTCGTATCGTGCTTACGCCAGTACTCCAGTTTACTCCGGAACTATTGTTTCGTTACGCCAACTATTCCCAGGATGACGATTTGGGAGAACGCAAGTTCAAGCAGATGAATGTTGAAATCCCCCTGTTGGTGCGTGCCGTCGCCACTCCGGAATTTTACGCCTATATAGGTCCGCAGCTTGGGCTCAACTTGAGCCATGATGTTTCCCTCAAGGCTAAAGTGCCCAATAAAACGGGTACCGGAACAATCAACCATTCCGTTCCCGAAAAGGTGGAACAGACATCCTTTGGTTTTGGCATTGCCGTAGGTGCTGGCTATTTCGTTATAGACAAGTTGGCACTAGATTTTCGCGTAGGCTTTGGCCTGAGCGAACTTTATCCCGATTCCAAAGGCGGGTTTATTGACCTGAGCGGAGCCAAGGATCTTTCGTTTAAATTCGGCTTGAACTACTGGGTATTCTAGGAACTTGTAATGCGTCGTAAAGACAGGGGAATTACAGGCGACGAAAATATCGCGCATATTATTGAGCAGTGCACGACCTGCCATGTTGCGATGGCAGACGATGCCGATGCAGGCATGCCCTACGTGATTCCGCTGTCATTCGGGTTCAGCCTGGAGGGCGGCGTTCTGGAACTGTATTTCCACTGCGCGCACGTTGGCAAAAAACTCAACTGCATTCGCAAGAATCCGAATGTCGCATTCAGCATGTGCGTCGAGAACCGCATCGAGATTCATGAGGACAATTATTGCAAGAGCGGACGCTTTTATGCAAGTGTCGTCGGGCAGGGCAAGGCAGAAGTCGTCGAAGACATTGCCGAGAAATGCCGCGGACTCTCGCTCTTGATGGAACGGCAGGCCGCAGGCGCCTCGCAACCCGTTACCCCGCACAAATTCAAATTCACGTCCGAGCAGGCCGCTGCCGTGACCGTATTCAAGATAACGAGTACGAATTTCACCGGGAAAGCGAAGCCAGGCGTTACCCCGGAACAAGTCCGGGGCAGGCTCTAGCGCGGCGTTTGAGCGCCCGTAGAGGGGGTAGCATATGTCACAAGGAGATCCCCGCCGGAGCCTGCCCTGAGCATGTCGAATGGGCGGGGATGACATGGGGCAGAAGCGAGGGGGAGACCTCCCCCCTTTCCCAACACCAAACACTGTTTACTAACCACTAATCACTTTCTACTTCCTACTTTTTCTATCTTTGTGTCCACTATGAGTGAAGCTATTAACAATGTGAAGCAGGCGTTTGACGCAGAACTTGCGCAAACCGACCTTACGAACCAAGAAGCCGTCAACAACCTCCGCGTGAAGTACCTGGGCAAGAAGGGTGCCGTCACCGACCTCATGAAGCAGATGGGCACGCTCAGCGCCGAGGAACGTCCGGCTTACGGCAAGCTCGTGAACGAACTTAAGGTCGCCGTCTCCGAGGCCATCGACAAGGCAACCGAGACCGCGAACCAGGCTGCCCTCCAGAAGAAGCTGGAAAGCGGCTTTGTAGATACCACGCTCCCGGGCGCAGGCATCCCGGCGGGCAGCACGCATCCGCTTTACGACGTGCGTGAAGAGATTATCGACTTCTTTAGCCAGATGGGTTTCGAGGTGGACTTCGGTCGCGACATCGAAACGGACTGGTACAACTTCGAGGCTCTCAATACGCCGCCTGACCACCCGAGCCGCGACATGCAGGACACGTTCTACGTGGACGACAAGGTGATGCTGCGTACGCATACCTCCGGCACGCAGATCCACTACATGGAAACGCACAAGCCGCCGTTCCGCATGATTGCTCCGGGCCACGTGTTCCGCGTCGACAACGATGCGACCCACGCCCCGATGTTCCAGCAGTGCGAAGGCCTCGTGGTGGACGAGAACATCAGCTTTGCAGACCTCAAGGGCGTGCTCCAGGTGTTCATGAACAAGCTGTTCGGCGAAGGCGTCAAGACGCGCTTCCGCCCGAGCTTCTTCCCCTTCACGGAGCCGTCTGCCGAAATGGACGTGAGCTGCGTGTTCTGCGGTGGCAAGGGTTGCCGTCGCTGCAAGGGAACCGGCTGGATGGAAATCGGCGGTTGCGGTTCTGTGGACCCGAACGTGTTCAAGAACTGCGGCATCGATTCCGAGAAGTACACGGGCTTTGCTTTCGGCTTCGGTCTCGACCGCATCGCCATGCTGCGCCACGCTATCCCGGAAATCGGCCTCTTGACCGCAAACGACCAGAGATTCCTGAGCCAGTTCTAAGAAGTGCGAGATCGGCACTTCGTGCCGTGGACCCTATCGCTACGCTCCAGGGTGACAATATGAAAGAAGCGGACCAAAGGTCCGCTTTTCTTTTATGAATCCCGGCGTATTCGGATCCAGAGTGACAGAATTAATACGTTAGACCGAACCCGTAGGGGAACAGGCCTTCCTTGCCATCACCGTCATTGATGGGTATCTGGTCCAAAGTTTTAGGCCATGTATGGGGCAACTTGCCCGTTGGCTTTACATCCCCAAACAGCACATCTGCCACACCGGCACCTTCACTACCGGGCAGCCAAGCCACCACAAAGGCATCTGCAGCCTCAATAATCTCGGTAACCGGGAGCGGGCGGCCCGTAATGAACACCACAACCACCTTCTTGCCGGAATTTTTCCAAGTGTTAATCTGGTTGGCATGGTAACTTACGTTATAACCACCAAGAGATATTCCACTGTAATAAAGATTACTGAAGTCTCCATACCATTCTGCATAGGCAGACTCACCTATGGCATACACGATTATCTCGGCATCATTTGCAGAAGAGACGCTTGCGCCACTTGCCACCTCATTGAATCCGGACTTGATAGAAGTCGCTCCAGGAATAGAACCGCCACCTTGCCAGCCCTGAGTCCAGCCGCCGCATTGGATCCCCGTACTTGCGGAGGCATTTCCCGTCAAGTAAATCTTGGAAGTCTTAGACAATGGCAAAACCTTTTCATTCTTCAAAACTACCAGGCTCTTCTGCACCGCCTCGCGGGCAATGGCCCTATGTTCTGCACTACCGATGTTTTCCGTCTTACCCACATAGGCTGATGGACCACTGGGGTTGGCAATACGTCCACCGCGGATCTTTACACGCAATATGCGGCGCACAGCGTCCTTGACCCTATCCAAAGAAACATCACCGGACGAAAGCAGGGATTTCATGTTGCTGATAAACCCACCCGAAGAGCTCGGTACCATGGCCATATCGATACCGGCATTAATAGCCTTCTTGACAGCATCTTTCGAGGAACCGGTAGTTCCTCCCGAATAACTGCTGGCATCTGTTGCGCCAGGAGTCCTTGAATTTTCAATGCCTTCCCAGTCCGCAATCACAAATCCGTCAAAGCCAAGTTCAACCTTGAGTATTCCCGTAAGCCGTAGGGAATCCACGTGCTGGTGCACCCCATTAATCTGGTTAAAACTGGCCATAACCGTTTGGACACCCTGTTCAACGGCCGCAATATAGGGAGGCAATAGGATAGTTCTAACTTCTTCGTCCGTCAAAGTGGCATTACCGCGGTCTACACCACCATTTGTAGCACCGTCACCAATAAAGTGCTTGGCCGTTGCCGGAATACGCCACTCCGCATCAAAATGGTCACCCTGCAAGCCACGGATATAGGCAGCTCCCATACTTGCCACCAACTCCGGATTTTCGCCAAAACCTTCGTAAGTTCTACCCCACTTTTCATTCCTGGGAACCGTCACCGCCGGCGCAAAGTTATAGTCAATGTGGGCCGCCCACATTTCGACAGCAACCGCCTTGCCTATCTTACGAACCAACGCGGAATCGCGGGTGGCGCCAAGGCCGATGTTATGGGGGAAAATCGTCGCGCCAGAGACATCGCCAATGCCATGAACATTGTCCTTGCCATACAGCACTGGAATATTTTCAGCCCAGGCCGACTTATAGAATGTAGATGTATAACCGCCACCGCCTTCAAGAGCAGAACCACAGGCATAGGTTCCACAACCCATGCCTACTTCTGGCTGCGTCATCTGGGCAATCATTTCATCCGTGGTCATGCCCGCAATGATTTCGTCAATTTGATCTTCAATAGGGTCCCTTTTCAAAGTGATGGAACCATAATCCTTGTCGCCACTTACCTGCAACGTTTCGGGCAGGAATCCCGCCTTGCGGACAACAAGAATCTGGCTTGCCGCAGAAGCCTTGGACAAAGAGGACATATTTATCTGGGTGTATCGGGAACTGCCACCATCGGCATTGGCCTTGCCGAGCAAGCTTCTTTTGCCGCCATTATTGGCCACCACCAGGTACATTCCGCGGGGCAATCCCGACAAAAGCGCCTTTATTTCTTGACTTGAGTTGACAACATTTTCAACAGAACCTCTTTTCAGAATCCGCCCGTTCAAATCGGAAATTTCCACCTTGATAGACTTTCCTGTCAAGAACGGAGAAATTGGGCGTAAAACGGAAGACCCTTCCGAACCGTATTTTCCAGAGAACAGGAACTTTCCATCTGTACCGGACAGCGTCTGCTCTGTAGGCAAAACCGCCGAAGCTCCTTTTATGCTGACAACCGCATTGTGAATGGGAGCCTTGGACTTATCCACCACGGTGCCCGAAATGTCCGCATGGGCATAAGACAACCCAGCAGCCACGACCCCCAACACGAGAAAAGCAAAACGTCTGTTTTTCATATTTGCCTCCAGAGAATTACATTTAAATTAACTTTTTTGTTTGGGCTTACGAAAAGTACAAACAAAAAACCACCTGTTTACAGGTGGTCTAAGCCCAAATAAAAGGGGCGTTCCTACTTCATGAACCAATAAGAGATGTCAATCTGGAAGCGGAACGGGCGGAAATCAGCATCGTCACCGGGTTCCAGCAAGCCATAAGTCATGCGGGCGCCAAATTCAAGGCCAAACCACATGGTATAGCCAACACCCACAGTCGGTCCCAGCTGAATTGTATTCCAGTCCTTGAAATCTTCCCATTCGTCATTATAGGAATCATATCCTTGAGCCAGCATGTTGATGGCGACGTCCAAACCGGCTTCTGCAAAGAATCCACGAGTAAAGTTGATTCTTGCCAAGACAGGAATGTCCAGGTTCATGAAGAGGTAGGAGTAATCAACATCCTTGCTAGACACGGGAGAATCCTGCGTCCAGGAATAAATCTGGAACTGAAGTTCCAAACCGGTACGCAAAGACATCATTTCGGAAAAATGATACAGCACACTTGCACCAACAGCATAGCCAGAAGACACGGTTTCGTCAGCAAAGTACTCGGCACCGTCACCCATCATCCCTTCGGACTGGTAAGAAATACGAGCGCCAACGCCAAGCCCCTCTGCAAAAGAAACAGAAGCAAACAGGCTAATTATTGCTATCAAGATTAGTTTTTTCATTTTATCTCCTTGCTTGTTGTTTTTAAACTAGCTTCGATGGAAATCATCTTCCATGCGAATAATATCGTCTTCACCGGTGTACTCGCCCACCTGAACTTCCACGATGACCAACGGAAGTTTGCCTTCGTTCTGCAGGCGGTGTACCGTTCCGGCGGGGATATAGGTGGATTCGTTGGGGCGCACCAGGAACACCTTGTCGCCAACGGTACAGGTAGCGGTTCCGCTTACCACCACCCAGTGTTCCGAGCGATGCAAATGCTTCTGCAGGGAAAGACGCTTACCTGGCTTTACCACAATGCGCTTCATCTTGTAGTTTTCAGAAGATTCCAACACAGAGTAGGTTCCCCACGGGCGGTTCACCGTCTGGGGCACGCTCACCAAATCGCTTCCTTTCTCTTTCAGTTTTTCCACAACCTGCTTTACCTTCTGGCTACTTGCACGAGGCGCTACCAGTAAAGCATCGGGGGTATCCACGATAAGCATGTCATTCAAATCAATGGTGGCAATCACCCGCTGACTCCCCATTACCAGGGAATCCTTGGTGCCTACCGCGATATGACGCGGGTTCACGTTGTTGCCATTCTCGTCGTGTGGATATTCTCCATAAAGGCTATCAAAGCTACCCAAGTCACTCCAACCGATATCGCTGGGGACCACCTTCACCTTGGAAGACTTTTCCATCACCGCATAGTCAATGGAATTGCTAGGAATGGCTTTCATATCTTCCAGAGCTATCCGGATGGGTTCTCCCTGTTCCTTGTTTGCGCGGCTCAAAGCAATCTTCGCAGCATTCAAAATATCGGGAGAATATTTCTTCAACTCGTCCAGGAATGTCTTGGCCTTAAAACAGAAGATGCCGCTATTCCAGTAGAAGTTCCCTGCCACCAGGTATTTTTCAGCGGTAGCAAGATTAGGCTTCTCCACAAAACGCTTCACGTCTTCGCCATCAGCCTCAATATAGCCGTAGCCTGTCTCTGGGCTAGTAGGCGTAATACCGAAGGTCACCAGATTTCCAGCCTTAGCCAATTCTTCGGCACGGAGCAGCACCTTCTTGTACTCTTCCTTTTTGCGGATAACATGATCCGACGGAGAGACCAAAACTATTTCCTCAGCATCCAACGTCAAGCAAGCAAGGGCAATGGCAGGTGCCGTATTACGGCCCACGGGCTCCAGAAGGAACCTGCCCCCTTTCATCCTCTCAGCTTCCAGCTGGTCCTTAGCTAAGAAAAACTGGTCCGCATTGCTCACGATAAACTGGGAACTGCAAACCGAAGCGTTTGTCCGGACAGTCTTTCTGAAAAGGGACTGTCCATCAAAAAGAGGCGCAAACTGTTTGGGCATCAGGGAACGACTTACAGGCCAAAGCCGCGTTCCGCTACCACCACAAAGAATCAAATTAATCATATGTCAAAATCCCTAGTTGTCTCTAATCAGCTGGATATTACGCGTAGTCAGCACTCCGTAGTAAACGGTCTGGACAGACGGCAGTATTAAGCTGATAAGGCGGTTCCAGGTAGCAAGACCGGAAGCATCTACATAGACAATGTCACGGGCATTCAGTTCAAACCGTTCCGCCATCGCAAGCGCCATAGCATTCTTAGCATTCAGGTGGAACACGTCTATTCTATCATCTGATGTATTACGAATCACATAGATAGCACGAGCCGAAGCATTCAATGCCTGAAGGCCACCTGCTGTCGACAAGGCTTCCACAAGGTTCACCTTGCCGTTCACCAAATCCACAAGGCCCACCTTCTGAACTTCACCCATCACATAGGCTCGATTTTCACGCTGAGTCTGGGTCAATGCAGGCACATACAGTTGGTCATCCGGTTGTAACAACATCTTATCTAGAGGTAATTCCTTCTGGAAGGCTTCCAGGTAGTTGATGTTATAAACCTTGTTTCCACGACGAAGCTGCATGCCCGCAGGGTCAGCATATTGGTTAAATCCGCCTACTTCAGCAATAGCCATGGGAATAGTCATAGGAGCTTCAGAGAAGAAAGCATATCCCGGATTTTTCACTTCGCCAGACACAACAGCCTTGAGACTGTTGTATTCAGATACACGGACATCAACCTGCGGGTCATTCAGAATTTTATCGGAAAGGCGCTTGGTGATTTCTAGCCGGAGTTCTTGGGCGGTAAGACCTGCCGCTTGGAGTTCTCCTGCATAGGGATAGAAAAGCTTGCCGTCGGTAGTCACTTTCTGGCCTGCAGGCTGATATTGTCCCATGGGAGACGTCAGTTCCGGGTGCTCCCACACCACCACCTGGACCATGTCCAGAGGACCGATGCGATACTCCAACTTCGGCAAGGAGTCCACAATCAATTCCGACAAGTCGCCATAAGTCACAGCCTTGTCTCCGCCAGGCGCGGCCTTCACATCCGCACCAAAATCGCCTTCGTCTATGGAGTGAAGGTACACGGAAATTCCGTTAAATTCCGAAGAATCACTAGGTTCGGACATCCTCATCTGCGGAGCAAAGAAGCAACCGTTCAACACGAAAGCCGCAGAAGCCAACAATAAAAACTTCATCTTTTTCATAACAATTTACAGGCCTAAGCCTGCCCTTCACTTTCCTTGATTTTCTTGACCCAATAGGGGGTCAGTTTTGAAATAAAATTCCAAGCCAACACGAAGGCGCTTTCAGGTCTTCGGTAAGGGTCCGGGATATCCACTTGAACACTATCGCCGTACCGGAAAACCTTTCCTTCGGTCCAGGGGTACTTACGGATAATCTCTTGCTTGTGGCCGTTTTCCATGACCAAAATCAGGTCAGCCCATTTGAGAATATCCATATTGATTTGCCTTGCGCGATGGGCACTCATATCCACCCCGTGTTCCAAAGCAATTTTCTGGCTCAATTCGTGGGCAGGGTGGTCCACCAAGGCCCCAAGCCCTGCGCTCATCACATTAAAGCCCTCGCCCAGTTCCTTTTTCAGGAGATACTCCCCTGTAGGGCTACGACAGATGTTTCCTGTGCAAACAACGAGTATATTCTTCATCGTACGTAATGATAGAAAAAGCTACAGTTCAAAGGCGAAGCCGAGGTCCTTCAAAAGCGGGTTCTTTGTGTCCTTCTCGGAAAGCAAAGGTTCGAAACCGTTTCCGACCGGCCACTTGATGCCGATTTCGGGATCGTTCCACATGAGGCCGCCCTCATCCTTTGGGTCGTAGAGGCGGGTGCACTTGTACACGAATGTTGCCGTCTCGCTAAGCACCACAAAACCGTGGGCAAAGCCTTCGGGAATGTAGAACTGCTTCTTGTTTTCGGCAGAAAGCACAACACCTTCCCACTTGCCGAACGTGGGGCTACCCTTGCGGAGGTCCACTGCCACGTCAAAAACTTCACCTTCGATAACGCGGACGAGCTTGCCCTGCGGATTCTTCTTCTGGAAATGAAGTCCGCGAAGCACTCCCTTCTTGCTCTTGGATTCATTGTCCTGCACGAAGACCATATTGAGACCCGCGGCATCGAACTCACCCTTGTTGTAGGTTTCCATGAAATAGCCGCGCTGGTCGCCAAAGACCGTCGGCTCGATAATCGTCACGCCCTCGATGGACGTCTTCACAAAATTGAACTTTCCCATTTTTCAATTACCTGTTCTTGTACATCGTCTCGTAATACTTTTCGTAGTCACCGCTGGTGATGTTGTCCAGCCATTCCTGGTTGTCCAAGTACCAACGCACCGTCTTCTCGATGCCTTCCTCGAACTGTAGGCTCGGTTCCCAGCCCAGTTCCTTCTGGAGCTTAGTAGAATCTATCGCGTAGCGGGCATCGTGGCCCAGGCGGTCGGTCACGTAGGTGATGAGGTTCATGTCCTCACCTTCTGCACGGCCCAGGAGCCTGTCGACAGTCTTGATCACGACCTTGATGATATCGATGTTCTTCCATTCGTTGAAACCGCCGATGTTATAAGTCTCGGCAATCTTTCCGTTGTGGAAAATCACGTCGATAGCGCGGGCATGATCTTCCACAAAGAGCCAGTCACGCACGTTCTCGCCCTTGCCATAAACAGGAAGCGGTTTCTTGTGGCGGATGTTGTTGATAAACAGCGGAATCAGCTTTTCGGGAAACTGGTACGGACCGTAGTTGTTGGAGCAGTTCGTCACAATGGTCGGCATGCCGTAGGTATCATGGAATGCGCGAACAAAGTGGTCGGAACCCGCCTTCGACGCAGAATACGGAGAATGCGGCGTGTACTTTGTCGTTTCATAGAAGAAGTCATCACCGTAGGCCAGGTGATGTTCGCTAGAGCTTGCCGTCGTGGTGAACGGGGGCGTAATGCCTTCCGGATGGTTCATCTTGAGCGCACCGTAGACCTCATCGGTAGAGATGTGGTAGAAGCGCTTACCTTCGTACTTTTCCGGGAGAGATTCCCAGTAGAGCTTTGCGGCCTGCAAAAGCGAAAGCGTGCCCATCACGTTGGTCTTCGCAAAGGTGAACGGGTCCTTGATGGAGCGGTCCACGTGGCTTTCCGCCGCAAGGTGGATGATGCCGTCAATCTTCTCGTCCTGCATGAGTTTATAGAAGGCGTCGAAGTCGCAGATATCCATCTTCACGAACTTGTAGTTCGGCTTGCCCTCGATGTCCTTGAGGTTCGCGAGGTTGCCCGCATAAGTAAGCTTATCAAGGTTGATAATCTTGTATTCCGGGTACTTGTTCACAAATAGGCGCACCACATGGCTGCCAATAAACCCAGCACCGCCGGTAATGACGATAGAACGTTTCATAGTTAATACTTAATCTTTCCTTCCGCAACTTTGCGCAGATGTTGACCATAGGGGGACTTGCCATACTTGGCTGCAGATTCCAATAATTTTTCCTTAGAAATCCAACCGTTTCTGTAAGCAATTTCTTCGATGGCGCTAATCTGAATACCCTGGCGGTTCTCCACCATCTTCACGAATTCGCCAGCTTCAATCAGGCTGTCCATGGTGCCCGTATCAAGCCATGCGAACCCGCGCCCCAACAACTTGACATCTAGTTCGCCCTTTTCCAAATAGGTGCGATTCAGATCCGTAATTTCCAGTTCTCCGCGAGCACTGGGTTTTTGGGTTTTCGCAAACCCCGAAACCCGGTTGTCGTAAAAGTACAGACCAGTAATGGCATAGTTGCTCTTGGGTTCTTTCGGTTTTTCTTCTACCGAAATCACCTTTCCGGAATCGTCGAACTCCACCACGCCAAAACGTTCGGGATCTTCCACATAGTAACCGAACACACTAGCACGGCCATTTTGTTCGGCATTCTTCACGGCCTCTTTCAAAAGGCGGCTAAAACCGTTGCCGTAGAAAATGTTATCGCCTAGCACCATGGCACAGCAATCATTGCCAATAAATTCCTCACCCAAAATGAAAGCCTGGGCAAGTCCGTCGGGGCTGGGTTGCACCTTATAGCTCAAGTTCAGTCCCATAGCGGAACCGTCGCCGAGCAAGCGCTCAAAATTCGGTAAGTCTGTGGGAGTGGAAATGATGAGGATATCCCGGATACCCGCAAGCATCAGTGTAGAAAGCGGGTAATAAACCATGGGCTTGTCGTAAACAGGCAAAAGCTGTTTACTGGTGACCATGGTCAGCGGGTACAGTCTAGTGCCGGAACCCCCGGCGAGAACGATTCCTTTCATAAAGGATAAAATAGCTATCTTTTGGTTCCATGACTGAGCCGAATAAGCCTACTCTCAAGGTTTTCATTGCAAAACTCGCTGCAAATGCAGCGAAAAGTAACGGTGTGCCTGCTTCTGAAGACATTTTAGAGGCTTTTATGGAGTGGGCGGAGTCCCGCGGAACAGTGCTTTATCCGGCTCAAGAAGAGGCAATTCTTGAGCTTTTGGACGGCAAGAACGTCATCTTGAACACGCCCACGGGTTCTGGAAAATCCATGGTTGCCTTGGCTCTCCATTTCGATAGTCTTGTTCATGGACGCAAGAGCGTTTATACGTGCCCCATCAAGGCTCTGGTAAATGAAAAATGGATGGCCCTCTGCAAGGAATTCGGGCCAGAGAACGTGGGACTTTCCACCGGTGATGCGACAGTAAATCATGACGCTCCCATTCTGTGCTGCACGGCTGAGATTCTCGCCAACATGGCTCTCAACGAGGGAGAAAAGCTCGACATTATGGATGTGGTGATGGACGAGTTCCATTACTACTCTGACAGGGAACGAGGTGTGGCCTGGCAGATTCCGCTCCTGACCCTTCCGCAGAGCAGATTCTTGTTGATGAGTGCCACCATAGGCGCTACGGAATTCTTTGAGCATGAAATGACAAAGCGTACGGGCCGGGAATCGGTAACAGTGCGTTCGGCCCAGAGGCCCGTTCCGCTAGATTTCACCTACAGTACCACCGAAATTTCCACCGAAGTGCAGAAGCTGGTGAACGAGGGCAAGGCTCCCGTTTACGTCGTTCATTTTACGCAGTCCGCTGCCGCCACCAACGCCCAGAACTTCATGAGCTTGGATCTTTGCACCAAGGAAGAAAAGCAGGCCATCAACGAGGCTATCAAAGAGGTCCGTTTCAGCAGCCCCTACGGCCCCGAAGTCAAACGCTGGCTCAAGCAAGGTATCGGAATTCACCATGCCGGGCTTTTGCCCAAGTACCGAATCCTCTGCGAGAAGCT
>CACZII010000003.1:0-818 GCA_902781185.1 Fibrobacter succinogenes | reverse complement strand
TTTACGCAACTCTGCAAGTACAGCGGTGACAAGACCGCTATCCTTACGGCCCGGGACTTTCACCAAATCGCAGGTCGCGCCGGCCGAAAGGGCTTCGACAACATCGGCTACGTGGTGGCTCAGGCCCCTGAGCATGCCATTGAGAACCTAAAGCTAGAAGCCAAGAGCCGTCAAACTGGCAAAAAATTCCAGAAGCGCAAGCCTCCCGAGCACGGCTACGTTCCTTTTGACGAGAGCACCTACAAGCGCCTGATTGCCGCCGCACCCGAGCCTCTCACCTCCAGTTTTCGCGTAGATCACGGGATGCTCCTGAACATTTTGAGCCGGGAAACCGACGGCTGCCGCGCCATGCGGAACTTGCTCAAGGACTGCCACGAAAGCGCCGCCAACAAGATGCTATTGCAGCATAGGTCATTCCAACTGTTCCGAAGCCTTGTCGAAAAGAAAATCGTAGAGTTTGTAAAGCCTGTGGCTCCCGGCTATAGTCACCTGCGGATCAACTTAGATTTGCAAGATGACTTTGCCATGAACCAACCCCTTTCGCTGTACCTGGTAGACACCCTGCCGAAACTGGATAGGGAAAGTCCCGAATACGCTTTGGATGTAATAACCCTGTGCGAATCCATCGTGGAAAATCCCGATGCAATTCTCCGCATCCAGCAAAACAAGGCTCGAAACGCCCGCCTGGATGAGCTCAAGGCCCAGGGCATGGAATTCAACCAGCGCATGGAAGAAATCGAGAAGGTGGAATACCCAAAGCCACTTCGAGATTTTATCTACGATACCTATAACGCCTTTGCCGAAGTCCACCCGTGGGT
>CACZII010000002.1 GCA_902781185.1 Fibrobacter succinogenes | reverse complement strand
GTGGTGTTCGAAAGCCAGGAAGATGCCGTGAAGGGCATTCTCGACCCGAACGTGGTGAAGGCTGGCGACGTGGTCGTCATCCGCTACGAAGGCCCGAAGGGTGGCCCCGGCATGCAGGAAATGCTCTACCCTACCAGCTACCTCAAGAGCCGTCACCTCGGCAAGTCCTGCGCACTCCTTACCGACGGACGTTTCTCCGGCGGTACGAGCGGTCTCTCTATCGGTCACGCTTCTCCGGAAGCCGCCAACAAGGGTAACATCGGCCTCGTGCACACGGGCGACGTCATCGAAATCGACATTCCGAACCGCAGCATCAACGTGCAGCTTACCGACGAAGAACTTGCCGCCCGCCGCAAGGAAATGGAAGCCCGCGGCGCCAAGGCATGGAAACCTGAGAACAGAGACAGGCAAGTTTCCAAAGCACTTCAAGCATATGCGGCAATGGCCTCAAGTGCAGATAAAGGCGCAGTCAGAGACCTATCTCTGATTGGCGTTAAATAAGAATAAGCCGAAGACGACAATGTCGGGAAAAACCGGCGATAACAAAGGCATTAAGCCCCTCCTTTGGAGGGGCTTTTTTTATAATTCTAGTTGTCGGAGGTCTTTCTCATGGAATCGAAAAAACAGGCCGGCATTATGCGGGCCGCCATCACGGCGGCAATCGTTGTAACGGCCATTCTGATTGTAGGCTCTTTCTGGAACGGCAAAAGCGCCGGCGCAGACACCGAAAAGGCTGTCAGGAGCGTGAGCCTCCTTTACCTGAACGAACTGGCCGAACGTCGTGAACAAGTGGTAGCCGCAAGGCTTGCAGACTACATCAGCGACATGGACATCGCCGTAGGCCTTATCGAAAAAGACGACCTCAAGAGCATCGAAAAACTCCAAGCCTACCAGGCCCGTATGAAACAGCTCTACGGGCTCGAAAAGTTTGCCTTCGTGGACACTACGGGACTTATCTACACCTCCCGCGGAACCCGCACCGACATCCAACTGTACAACATCGACTACAACAACCTCCAGAAACCCGAGATTTCCATCAAGAATGTAAGCGCCGAGAACAAGACCATCATCATCGCCATCCCCGTTGACCGGCTACCCCTAGAAGACCGGGTCCTGGTGGTGTGCTTCATGGAATTGAGTATCCCGAACCTGCTAGAAGGGCTCTCCTTGCAGGGGGGCAACAACAACTCCACCTTCTGTAACATCTACACCAAAGACGGGAAAGCCCTCACCAACATGGTTCTGGGCGGCCTTGCCAGCGAAGACAACCTGCTGAACGCCCTCAGCCACGCCGATTACGACATGGGCTATTCCTTTGAAAAGGTAAAGGACGATTTCAACGGACACATCGAAGGCGAAGTCTCGTTCACCTACAACAACATTCGCGAGACCCTGTACTACGTGCCTATCCACAATACAGACTGGATGCTCACCTACCTCATCCGGGAAAGTGTCATCAGCAACCAGATTGGCAGCATCTCTTCGGGAATCATCGTCCGGAGCCAGTTCCTTTCGGCGATAACGGCCTTTGTGCTCGTCGCCATGTTCGTCTTTATCATCTTGCATGTCCGGCGCACCACAAGGGCTTCGCTCCAGCACGAAATCCAGGAAGCCGAGGACCGCATCAAGCGGGAGGCCCTGTCCGAAGCACTGAAGGTGGCAGAAGAATCCAACAGGGCAAAGACCATATTCCTCTCCAACATGAGCCACGAAATTCGCACTCCCATGAACGCCATCATCGGGCTGGACAGTCTCGCCCTCCATGAACCAGGGCTTTCGGACAAGGTCAAGGACTATCTGCAAAAAATCGGAGGCTCCGCCGAACACCTGCTGAACCTCATCAACGAAATCCTGGACATGTCCCGCATCGAATCGGGCAAGTTCGCCCTGAAGAACGAGGAATTCCCCTTCTCCAAGCTCATGGAACAGGTAAATACCATGTTCAGCGTGCAGTGTCAAGAAAAGGGAATCCTGTACAACTGCCACTTTGTCGGGAACATCGACGAATACTTCGTAGGCGACGACATGAAGCTCCGGCAGGTGCTCATCAACATCCTCGGGAACGCCGTCAAGTTCACCAACAAGGGCGGGAGCATCGATTTCAGCGTCCAGAAGACAGCCTCGTTCAACAGCAAATCCACCCTCCGGTTTACCATCAAGGACACGGGTATCGGCATGAGCAAGGACTTTTTGCCCAAGCTGTTCGAGACCTTTACCCAAGAAAACACAAGCAGTTCCAGCAAGTATGGCGGTTCTGGCCTGGGCCTTGCCATTTCCAAGAGTATCGTGGAACTGATGAACGGAAACATCGAGGTAGAAAGCGAAAAGGGCAAGGGCACCACCTTTACCATTACCGTCACCCTGCAAGATTCTACGAAAAAGCACGAGAAGGACAACGGAGACATCGACATCCACCTGAACGAACTGAGCGTGCTTGTGGTGGATGACGACCCGGTGGCCCTGGAGCATGCAAAGCTGGTGCTGGAACTGGCGGGAATCGCCACCGAAACGGCCAATTCCGGAAAGGAGGCCGTGGAGATGGTCAAGCTGCGCCACGCCCGCAGGGAGCCTTTCAACCTGATTATCGTGGACTGGCAGATGCCCGAGATGGACGGCGTAGAGACCGCAAGGCAGATACGCGCCACCACCGGCGACGAGTCGGCAATCATTATCCTTACCGCCTACAACTGGGACGACATCCTGGACGAGGCCATCCAGGCTGGCGTAGATAGCTTTATCGCAAAGCCAATCTTTACGGGAGCGCTGCTGGACGAATTCAAGACCGTGCTCAAGAAAAAACGGAGCGCAGAACAGTCCACCCGCAAAAAGGCGGAACTGAAGGGCAGGCACATACTCCTTGCCGAAGACGTAGAAGTCAACGCCCAGATTATGGAAAACGTTCTGGAAATGCGCGGCATGAAAACGGACATCGCCGTAAACGGCAAGATTGCCGTGGAGATGTTCAGCAAGCAACCCGAAGGCTATTACGACGCCATTCTCATGGACATGCGCATGCCCGAAATGGACGGCTTGCAGGCCACCATGGCCATCCGAAAGATGGACCGGGCCGACGCCAAGAAAATCCCGATTATCGCCCTTACGGCAAACGCCTTCGACGAAGACGTGCAGCGGAGCCTGCAGGCGGGCCTCAACGCCCACCTTTCAAAGCCCGTGCAGCCCGAAACCCTCTTTGAAACCCTGGAAACGATGATTCCATAACGGAGATTCCCGATGAAAAAGCTTCGACAGAACAGGACCATCAAGAGGAACGTCCTCATCGTAGATGACGAACTGATCAACCGCGAGATTCTCGGGAATATCCTTTCGCAGGAATATACGGTCAGCTACGCCGACAACGCGAAAGACGCCCTGGAAAAACTTGCGGAAAAGGATTCCAGCTATTCCCTGGTGCTTCTGGACCTGCTCATGCCTGTCATGGACGGTTTCCAGTTCTTGCAGAAACGGAGCGAAGACGAAGCCCTCAAGCGGATTCCCGTCATCGTGATGACCTCGGAAAAGGAATCCGAAGTCCGAAGCCTCAAGCTGGGAGCAGAAGACTTTATCAAGAAGCCCTTCGACATGCCCGAGGTGGTGCTTGCCCGCTGCGAACGCATTATCGAGCTGTTCGAAGACCAGAGCCTCATCAAGCAGACCGAAAGGGACTCCGTCACGGGGCTCTATACCAACGAATATTTCTTCGAGTATATCCGGCAGATTGAACTTTGGGACAGCGAAACACCACGAGACGCCCTGGTCATCGACATCGAGCATTTCCACCTGGTGAACGAATTCTGCGGAAGGTCCTTTGGCGACCTGCTGCTTTCAAAAATCGCGGAGGCTCTGGACAGGGAACTCCCCCAGATGAACGCCATCGCTTGCCGTGCCAACGCAGACATTTTCTACATCTATGCGGCCCACCAAGTTGATTACGAAAGTGTACGACAAACCATCCAGAACGTACTCGCGAATTTCAAGATGAACAACATCCGCGTGCGCTGCGGCCTTTGGGAAAACGTTGACAAGAATGTGGAAATCGAGGCCTGGTTTGACCGTGCAAAAATCGCCTGCAACCAGATTCGGGGCGACTACACCCATACCCTCGCCCGATACGACAAAGAAATCCACGCCAGGCATGTGTTTGAAGAGACCCTCATCCGGGACCTGCCCGAAGCCATTGCCAACAAGGACCTGGTGGTCTATTACCAGCCCAAGTACAACATCGAAGGCGACACGCCACGACTTACCAGCGCCGAAGCGCTTATCCGCTGGAACCACCCGAAACTCGGGTTCGTGAATCCGGGTGATTTTGTCCCGCTTTTCGAATCCAACGGGCTTATCCAGAAGGTGGACAATTTCGTGTGGAGCGAAGCCGCCGCCCAGATTCGCAAGTGGAAGGAACAGTTCGGAATTACCGTTCCCGTCTCGGTGAACGTTTCCCGCATTGACATTCTGGACCCGAGTCTCGAATCCAAGCTGGACAACATCCTCAAGGAAAACGGCCTTTCTCCCAGCGAATACATGCTGGAGATTACCGAAAGCGCCTACTCCGAAAACGCAAGAAGGCTCATCGAGGTCGTAGAGAACCTGCGCAAGAAAGGTTTCCGTATCGAGATGGACGATTTCGGCTCCGGGTACTCCTCCCTCAACATGATTACGAGCCTCCCCATCGATATTTTGAAAATCGACATGTCGTTCATCCGCAACATGGAAAAGGACGAACGCAACATGAAGCTGGTGGAACTGGTCATCGATATCGCCAAGTTCCTGAACGTGCCAACGGTGGCCGAAGGCGTAGAGACCGATTCCCAGCTGAAAACCCTAAAGCAAATGGGTTGCGGCATCATTCAGGGATATTACTTCTCGAAGCCGGTGCCGCCCGGAGAATTCTCAAAGTTTATAGAAAAGGACATCGAACATAGGAGAAACGCCCCATGATTACTATCGAAAAACTGAAAGCCTTCGGCGCCAATACCGAAGAGGGTCTTGGCCGCTGCATGGGAAACGAGGCGCTGTACTTGCGGCTGGTAGCCACAATACCTGCCGAAAAGAACTTTGACAAGCTCAAGACGTCTATCGAGAGCAACAACCTGGACGAGGCCTTCGACGCGGTCCATGCCCTGAAAGGGGTCCTTGGAAACCTGGCCCTCACGCCCATGTTCGACATGGCGGTAAAGATTACGGAGCCACTGCGTAACCGTACCGCCATGGATTACAGCGGAATGGTGTCGGAACTGCTTAACCTCAGGGACAAACTGTCGGAACTGTGCGCATAAACACTTAACCGAAAGGTGCAACCATGTTCAACCATTTCAAGCTGAACGACAAGAACATGTCCATCGTAGAAGACATCGGGCGCTACATGCCCGGTGGATTCTTCATCTACAAGGCTCAAGGTGATGGAGAACTGCTCTACGCAAACCACACGGTGTTCGATATTTTCGGGTGCCGTGACCTGGACGAATTCAAGTCTCTGACCGGTTTCACCTTCAAGGGCATGGTTTACACCGAGGATTACGAAAAAATTCAGTCCTCTATCGAGAAGCAAATCGTTAAATCAAACGAAAAACTGGACTATGTCGAGTACCGCATCAAGCGCAAAGACGGAAAGCTCCGTTGGGTAGATGATTACGGACACTACGCCGACAGCGAAAACTACGGCGGGCTCTACTACGTGTTTATTTCGGACATTACCGAAAAGCACGAACAGATTGAACAGAAGCTGTTGGAAGGCCAAAAACAGCGGGCGCAGCTGGACAGCATGATTACCGCCATGGCCTCGGACTACCGCAGCGTCTATCACGTGGACCTCGACAAGGATGACGCCGTCTGTTACCGCGGCGACCCCGAAGACCACCAACAGCACGCCGAAGGAGTGCATTTCCCCTACCTGGAACGGTTCCGGGACTACGGCAACAACTGCGTTACGGAAAAATACCGCGAAGGATTCTTGAAGTTCATCGAGCCCGCGAACATCCGCGAGGCGCTCCAGAACGAACAGCTGATCGCCTACCGCTACCTGGCCCGCCGCGACGGCAAGGAATACTACGAAATGATCCGCATGGCTGGGGTGCATCACCCTGAAGACCGCAAGGACCACATGGTACATGCGGTAGGAATGGGGCTTACCATCATCGATGCCGAAATGCGGGATTCCATGGCCAAGAACCAGGCCCTGAGCGAAGCACTGGACGCGGCGGAAGAGGCCAACAAGGCAAAGACGGCCTTCCTTTCGAACATGAGCCACGAAATCCGCACGCCCATGAACGCCATCATCGGCCTCAACAGTCTAGCCCTGAGAGACCCGGCCATTTCGGAGCGGACCCGCGAGTACCTGGAAAAGATTGGCGGGAGTGCACGGCACCTGCTGGGGCTCATCAACGACATTCTGGACATGAGCCGAATCGAATCCGGCAGGCTGGTAATGCGCAAGGAGGAATTCTCCTTTGCCGGAATGTTAGAGCAAATCAACACCATGGTCATGTCCCAGTGTTCGGACAAGGGCCTCAAATTTGAATGCCATATCGAGGGCCGCGTCGATGACTACTTTATCGGCGACGACATGAAGCTCAAGCAGGTGTTCATCAACATCTTGAGCAACGCCATCAAGTTTACCGAAGCCCCCGGCAGCATCACCCTTACCATTTCCAAGGTGGCCCAGTTCGAAGACCAGAGCACCCTGAAATTCGAGGTGAAGGACACGGGTATCGGCATGGACGAATCCTTTATCCCGAAGGTGTTCGATTCCTTTACCCAAGAAGATTCCAGCCGCAAGAACAAGTTCGGCTCCACAGGGCTTGGCATGGCGATTACCAAGAACATCGTGGAAATGATGAACGGTTCTATCTCGGTAAAGTCAAAGAAAGGCGAAGGTTCCGTATTCACGGTGGTGGTGACCCTCAAGAACTGCGACCACGAGGTAGTGTCGATAGGCCACGTGAACCTGCGCGATATCAGCGTGCTGGTCGTCGATGACGACCCCATCGCCTGCGAACACGCGCGATTCGTGCTGGACGAGGCGGGCATCAAGGCGGACACCAGCACCAGCGGCGAAGAAGCCCTGCAGATGCTGGAGGTAAAGCACGCCAAGCACGAGCCCTACAACCTGGTGCTTCTGGACTGGAAAATGCCCAACATGGACGGCCTGGAAGTGGCGACAAAGATCCGTGAACGTTACGACAACGAGACTACGGTGATTATCCTTACCGCCTACAACTGGGACGAAATCATGGACGAGGCGCTGCATATCGGGGTGGACAGTTTCCTTGCGAAACCGCTCTTTGCAAGCAACGTCATCGACGAGTTCGAACGTATCGCCCGTCGAAACAACATGAACCTTTTCAAGAAAAAATGCCGTGCAAGCCTCGCCGGGCGACATATCCTGCTGGCCGAAGACATCCTCATCAACGCCGAAATCATGAAGGAACTGTTGACGGTAAAAGACGCCATTGTCGATCACGCCGTAAACGGCCAGATTGCACTGGACATGTTCGCCAAGAGCGACGAAAATTACTACGACGCCATCTTGATGGACATCCGCATGCCCGAAATGGACGGTCTGGAAGCGACCCGGGCCATACGCGCCCTGGACCGGAGCGATGCCCGAACGGTGCCCATCGTGGCCATGACCGCAAACGCCTTCGACGAAGACGTGCAACGCTCCCTGCAGGTAGGCATGAACGCTCACCTTTCGAAACCGGTGGAACCGGAACACCTGTACCAGACTCTCGAAGAGCTCATCTGGTCAGCGGAGAATAGGAAATAGGTATGCTGCAAGACAAGGATTCAGCAATTTCAAAATACATTTCGCGCCTAGACGTCTGGGGCATGGCTTTCGGCGTCATGGTCGGATGGGGAATATTCGTGATGCCGGGGACCACGTTCCTTCCGGTGGCGGGCCCGTTGGGAACCCTCATCGCCATGCTGGCGGGTATGGCTATTATGCTGGTGATCGGCTACAATTTCTCTTACCTGATGGGGCGAAACGGCCAGCCCGGCGGTGTGTACGCCTACGCCAAGGAAGCCTTCGGCCGTGACCATGCCTTTCTCAGTTCCTGGTTCCTGTGCCTTTCTTACCTGACCGTCGTTTTCCTGAACGCGACCGCCTTGTTCATTGTGGCAAGGCTCCTGTTGGGCGACGCCCTGCAAATCGGGTACAGCTATACGGTAGCGGGGCACAAGGTTTTCCTTACCGAGGCCATGGTATCTGTGGTGAGCCTCGCCATGGTCGGAACCCTGTTCTTGTTCCTGAAGGGAATCTTGCACAAGTTGCAGACCTTTTTCGCGCTGATTCTGTTCATAGGAATTGTCATTATCGGCATTATCTGCCTGCCCAAGGCTCTCGCTACCGGCGCACTCACCAACGGCCCCGTTTTCGGTACGGCCGGGCTGAACCCGTTTTACGGCATTTTCAGCCTGGTGATTCTTGCCCCGTGGGCCTTTGTTGGCTTTGACGTAGCCTGCTTCGAGACCTACCGCTTCAAGTTTGCGCCCTCAAAGTCCAAATGGATTATCGCCATCGCCATCATCCTGGCCGCTATTTCGTACATATCGATTGCACTGGTAGGAGTGGCCGTTGTTCCAGAAGGATTCAGCTCCTGGAGTGACTATGTCTCCAAAATCGGCACTCTACAAGGGGTCGTTTCCGTGCCCGTTTTCTACGGGGTAAAAGAGATTATGGGGCCCTTTGGCCTTGTGGTCCTGGGAATCACTGCCGTTGCCGCCATCTTGACCGGGCTTATAGGCGGTTACCGCGCCATCGTGCGCATCCTTTCCACCATGGCCGAAGACCGTATCCTTTCTGACGGATTCTCGAAGACCACCAACAGCATCCTGTTCATCATGGTCATTTCCATTGTGCTTGCGCTTTTGGGCCGAAACACGCTGAACTGGTTTGTAGACCTGACATCCTTCGGCGCCATTGTAGGGTTCGGCTATGTATCGGCTGCGGCCTGGAAAATCGCAAAGACCGAAAACAACTCCAAAGTTCGTGTGGCCGGCGGTATCGGCACTATCATATCCATTATCCTCGTGGTGGTGCAGCTTGTGCCCAGGCTTGCCGCCATGGAAGCCATGAGTTCTGCAGCCTTCTTGCTCCTGTCGCTGTGGTGCCTGCTGGGCTTTGTCTTTTACTGGAGCACCATTCGCCGGAGTTCCCTCGCCGAATACAGCGGCATGTCCATCTCAGGCGTGGTGCTGTTTGCCCTGCTCCTGTATTCCGCCATCATGTGGGTGGCAAAGCTCCTGTATGCAAAAGCCCCCGACGAAGTTTCCCGCGACATGCTGGTATTTACCGGCGTCGTGCTCCTTGCCATTGTCTTTATCGGGCTGGTGGTTATGCTGTATGTGCAGAACCAGGTCCGCAAAAAGAACGAACTGGTGGAACGCGAAAAAATCCGTGCCGTAGAAGGGAGCCTTGCCAAGAGCCAGTTCCTGTTCAACATGAGCCACGATATCCGCACGCCCATGAATGCCATTATCGGATATACCAACCTGGCCATGAAGGAGCCCGCTTCCGAAAATCTGCACAGCTACCTGAAAAAGATTGACATGTCGAGCCAGCACCTGCTGACCCTCATCAACGACATTCTGGAAATGAGCCGTATCGAAAGCGGCAAGGTAGAGTTGGAATTTTCACCCGAAGACCTATGCAAGATTTTCGAGAGCATCCGGGACCTGTTCGCCGAACAGATGAAGCAGAAAAAAATCAATTTCCAGCTGCATCTGTCGCAGGTCAAGAATAACCTGGTCTGGTGCGACAAGAAAAACCTGAACCGAGTGCTGTTGAACGTGCTTTCCAACGCCTTCAAGTTCACTCCCGAAAGGGGGAGCGTCAACGTGTCCCTATGGGAAGTTGGAGCAGGCGAAGAAGGCTACGGTTTCTACGAAATCCGAATCCAGGACACGGGCATCGGCATGTCCAAGGACTTTGTAGGCAAGATTTTCACCGCCTTTGAGCGTGAAAGGAGTTCCACCAACAGCCGCACCGAAGGAACCGGGCTCGGCCTTGCCATCACCAAGAGCATCGTCGACATGATGGGCGGTACCATCGAGGTGCTCACCTCCCTCGGGAACGGTACCGAAATCATTATCCGGGTCAAATTCAAGCTCGCCACCGAAGAAGACCTGCTCAAGTATGGCGGCGACAAGCCCGAAGAATCCGACGAAGGCGCTTCCAGCGAAGTTTCCTTTGCAGGCAAGCGCGCGCTTCTGGTAGAAGACAACCTGGTGAACCTGGAAATTGCAAAGATGATCCTTCTGCAGACGGGCTTTGCCGTAGAAACCGCCGAAAACGGAAAGGCCGCCGTGGAGATGGTGGAAAAGTCCGCTCCCGGCTACTACGACCTGATTCTCATGGATATCCAGATGCCCGTCATGGACGGCTATACCGCCACCAAGAACATCCGGCTCCTTGAAAACAAGGCCCTGGCACAAATCCCCATCGTGGCCATGACCGCAAACGCCTTTGCCGAAGACGTAAAGGCCGCCGAAGACGCAGGCATGCAGGCACACATCGCAAAACCCGTAGATGTGAAGCTGATGATCAAAACGCTTGCACGGGTACTGGACGGGAGAAAAGCATGACATACTCCATCATAGGCATTCTGGCAACAATCCTGTTGCTTATCGGTAACCGCGACGTGTTGCGCCCGCAGGACGGAGCGGAAAACGCCCCTACCAAAAAGTATTACCGGCGATTCCTTTTTGGCGTACTTGTGTATTACGTGACCGACATGCTCTGGGGCGTCTTAGATGAAAACCACCTGACTAAGCTCCTGTTCGCAGACACCACCGTATATTTTGTGGCCATGATTGCGACAGTCATGCTGTGGACCCGCTACGTGGTATCCTATCTCGACCGCAAGAATTTCTTTGAGCGGTGGCTCCTGCATGTGGGGCAAATTATTTTCTGGCTAGTTCTTGTGGGCATCGTCCTCAATTTCTTCTACCCCGTTTTTTTCTGGTTCGACAGCGACGGAAGCTACCACACAGGTTACATGCGCCATGTGGCGCTGGCCCTGCAAATCCTCATGTTCCTTTCGACATCCATTTACACCCTGTACACCACCACCAAAACCGAGGGGGTTGTCCGGCAGCGGCACCTGACCATCGGGCTATTCGGCCTTGCCATGGCGGTGTTCCTCCTATTCCAGGTTTTCTTTCCGCTGTGGCCCTTCTACGCCATGGGATACATGCTTGGCATCAGTTTCTTGCACAGCTATGTGCTAGAAGACGAAAAGGAAGAATACCGTCACAAGCTTGAAGTTAGCCGCGAAGCCCTGAAAGAGGCCCTGGAGGTTGCCGAAAAGGCCAATAAGGCCAAGACCGTGTTCCTCTCCAAGATGAGCCACGAGATTCGCACCCCCATGAACGCCATCATCGGGCTCAATAGCATCGCCCTGACCGACAAGAGCGTTCCCAAATCTACCCGTGACCATCTGGAAAAAATCGGCGCGTCGGCACAACATCTGCTAGGCATCATCAACGACATCCTAGATATCAGCCGTATCGATTCCGGCAGCATGACCCTCAAGAACGAAGAATTCTCCCTTACAAAAATCCTGGAACAGGTAAACTACATCATCCAGGGGCAATGCGAGAGCAAGGACATCCTTTTCCATTACGAAGTGCAAGAGGGCGCGACCGGCAATTACATCGGTGACGAGACGAAGCTGCGCCAGATCTTGATAAACATCCTCGGGAATTCCGTCAAGTTCACCCCCGAAGGTGGCGGCATCAAGATGACCGTAGAAAGCGAGCCCGCCAGCAACAAGAAATGCACCCTCCGCTTTATCATTGAAGATACGGGTATCGGAATCGCTGCCGATTTCTTGCCCCGTATATTCGAGACTTTTGCCCAAGAAGACGAATCCTTCAGCAGCAAGTACGGGAGCACGGGCCTGGGACTGCCCATTACCAAGAGCCTCGTAGAACTTATGGACGGGCATATCGACGTGGAAAGCGAAAAGGGTCTCGGTTCAAAGTTCACCATTACCATTACACTGCAAAAGAGTTCCCGCAAAGAATCCGGACAGTGCGGACAGGGCACGGCAAACGGCGATGGAACGGGCAAACCGAAGGTTGACCTTGAAGGCCGCAAAATCCTGCTCGCCGAAGACGTTGCCGTAAACGCCGAAATCACCACCATGATTCTTTCTATGCGGAAAATCAACGTGGAGCATGCCGAAAACGGGCGCATTGCGGTAGAAATGTTCAAGGACCACAAGCCCGGCTACTACGACGCCATCCTTATGGACGTACGCATGCCAGAAATGGACGGACTGCAGGCCACCGCCGCCATACGGGCCATGGACCGGGAAGATGCAAAAAGCATCCCCATTATCGCCCTCACCGCAAACGCCTTCGACGAAGACGTGCAGAACAGCCTGCAGGCGGGCCTCAACGCCCACTTGAGCAAGCCCATAGAGCCCGAGTCCCTATTCAAGACCCTAGAAGAACTGCTGTAAAAAGCGACCGCGAGCGCAAGCGGATATAGGTGAGCCGCGGGCGACTCGTATTGACGAATCGCTGAAGGTTCGAGCGGATATAAAAAGTCCCGCAGATTTCTGCGGGACTTTTCTTTTAAACTTCAACGGAGAATTACTTGCCGAATTCCTTGGTGTAGGCAGCGGTATTCTTGGCGCCGGCCTTCTTCAGTTCCTTGATCAGGCGGGGGTAGCCTTCGTTCTTGGCCCAGTCCATCACGGAATAGCCCTGACCGCACTTCACGTTCACGTCTACGCCTTTCTTGATGAGGAACATCATGGCGTCGTAGTGACCGCCCTTCACCGTCAGGTGAATCGGGTAGTATCCATCGGGGCTCTTTACTTCCAGCGGAGCACCAGCGTCAGCCAGCAGTTCCAGCATGTCCACCTTGCCAGTTTTGGCGGCGATGGTCACTGCGGTACCCAAGTTCTGAACATCCACGCCTTCTTTCTTGAGCTGGGCCAGGAGGAGGTTCACCACTTCCTTGTTGCCCATCATCACGGCGTTATCGATAACCTGCTCGCCATTACCATTGCGCACGTTAGCCTTTGCACCGTGGTCGAACAGGTAGTTCAGCACCATCACGTTGCCCTTGTTGGCGGCGATAGCCACAGCGTTGTTTCCGTTGTCGGCAGCGGCATCAATTTCCATGGAAGCCTGGAGGAACAAAGTCATCTTGGCGGTATCGCTGTTTACCGCATAAGAAACGAACTGGTTAGGCGTAAAGGCGATTTTCTGCTTCGTCAGGTATTTACGGACAGACTGGGGATCGTTGGGATCCATGGTGTCGTTACAGGCGCTAAGACCAGCAGCCAACAGGCCGATTGCGCACAAACCAAGTACTTTTTTCTTCATTTTCGGGGCTCCCGTGATAGTTTTTCGATTTACGCTTCTAAAATTACACTTTTTTTCAGCAAATTTCACAATTTTTTCAAAAAAAAGCGATTTTTTGCGTTATTTTCGGATAATGAGCTTGTCCCCAATCCGAATTTTGGTGTCCTTGAGGTCGTTCCAGCGAACAATGTCCTCGATGGTCACGCCGTACTGGCGGGAAATGTCCCAAAGTCCCTCCCCCTTCTTGACCACATGCACCTTCTCGCCAGCGGTTTTTTCCGACTTTGCCGCCGGCTTTTCTTGCTTATCAGCGGGCTTGACCTTACCCGCCTTTGCCGCGGGCTTGTCGGCAGGCTTTTCAGCGGTCTTGGGCTTTGCAGAAACCTTCTGCACGGACTGAGTAAATTCGGGGATCACGATAGAATCCCCTACAGAAAGGCGACGCTGGAACCCGCCATTGGCTTCCAGGAGCATCACCACAGGTACACCGAACTTCTTGGCGATTTCGGCATAGGTATCGCCCTCACCCACAACATAGCGTTCACCCGTTGCAAGCTTAGGAGTAGCCACCGTCTGGGGCACCACGGGCTTCAGTTCTGGCTTAGACACGAACAGGGTATCGCCAGGCTTTACCACGTGGTCTTCTTTCATGGAATTCCACACCCGCAGGCTCTCCTGAGACACACCAAAGAGGCGGGCCACAGAGGCCACGTTGTCGCCCAGCTTGGCCACGTAGGTCTTGACCTTCACAGGTTTCTTGCCCGAAGACTTCTTGGGCGTCACCGTGATGGGAATCAGCAGGGTCTGTCCCGCACGGATGCGGGTCCCCTTCATGTCGTTGGCCTGCTGCAGTTCCTTCACCGAAATGCCGTACTGGCGAGAAATTACGCCCAGGCTTTCACCACGCTTGACCTTGTGGTGGTGCCAGCTGGAAAAGTTGTTCTTCTCCATCTTGTCATAACCGTCTACAAAAGCACTGCGGGTTCCCACAGGCAGGCGCAGCAGGTAAGAATCCCTGTTAGGCGGCGTACACCACTTTACCAGTTCCATGTTCAGGCTGCGCAGGGTATCTTCAGGAACTTTCAAGACCTTGGCCACCTCTTCCAAGGGGAAAGAATCAAACACCGTCACCGTATCAAAATCAGGCCTGTACTGCCGATTGATCTTCATGTCATAATGTTCAGGATAATGCCCGATAACCATGGCGGCAAGGATTCTCGGCACATAGCGCATGGTCTCCTTGGGCAATTCCAAATCCCAGTACGTCACCACCTGCGTGGTATCCCAGGTAGAATCGGCCATCTTCTCCTTAACCAAGCGACGCACACGGCCTTCGCCGCAGTTGTAGGCAGCCATGGCCAACAGCCAGTCATTAAACTCGTTGTACAAGCGGGACAAGTACTTCAGTGCTGCCGTTGTCGCCATCTCGGGATTACGACGCATGTCCACCCAGTAGTCCACCGTAAGTCCGTAACGCTTGCCGGTCTCCGGAATGAACTGCCACATACCCGAGGCTTTGGCGCGGCTGTAGGCCTTCAGCTTGAAACCCGACTCCACAAGGGCCAAGTATATTAGGTCCTTGGGCATGTTCATCTCATCCAATTTTGAATAAACTAACGAATCGTAAGCAGTTTTGCGATTGAGGGAACCTTCGGTAAACGACCGCGCTCCGCCAGACATGTAGAAGATTTCTTGCATCACGCGTTCGTTAAACACCACGGGCAACGTGAACTGAGCCACATCTATAGTGTCCAAGAAATTTTCGATAACCTGCAGCGAGGCGCTATCGGCAGCGCTTTCATCCAGGGCATCCACCCCTTCGATAGAAACCTCGTTCTGTTCAAAGACCTCAGCATCTACGCCAATCTCCGCGATATTCGGGTAAACCTCGTCCAAGGCATCTACAATGCGCAGCGGCATCTTCGAGCGATACTGCTGATCTAAGGAATCCGGAACATTGTGGTAGAGTGTGTCGTGCTTTTCGGCAATGAGCTGCCGCAGAGATTCATCCAGATAGTGCCTAGCCAACAACCATTCCTGGTTATCCATGGCCTCCAAGGCATACTGGTAATAAGTCCAAGAAGGACGAACCGCCAGGGAATCGTGAATCTTTTCTCTGAGGGCCACCTGGGCGAAGGACTCCTCGCCCACTCCGGAATATACAAGAGAATCGGGTTTCCCCTGAGGGGCACCCGAAGGAACATCATTTGCGACTGGAGCCTGCCCTGCGCAGGCGGCAAGAACTATTGCAGAAAGAAAAGTTCCTAGAAAAGCGATATGCCTAGAAAGGCATATCACTGGTCGTAGTCCAAATCCTCGGCGTAATCAGACCAGATCTGGTCACGCTTAAAGGAGGGCTGGTCAAAGTCCACTTCTTCGTCCAGTTCTTCTTCCTCCTCCTCGATTTCATCCTCAATTTCCTCGTTAGGAAAAGGCAGTGAATTATCGAAAGAATCACTCTTAGGCCTACGGCCACAATGGTACACAAAGTTCGACATAGAATTCTCCTTATTGCAGTACACGGCCGACTCCAATCAAAATAACCCCGCACATCACAAATGACGCCACTATCTGGAGCACGATGATTACCCTGTTGACACGATAGGCCTTTTGGGCCTTCCGGTGCCATACAGGCAGGTCTGATTGGGGCTGTCGGTTTCGTTCCACGAGTGGAAATGTATACATAAACTTTAAAAAGTCAATACCTTTGCGAAAAAAAATTAAATTTTTTGCGATGGACGTCAAAAAACTGTTCGTAACTCTTTGTCTAGCAACGACTTACGCAACTTCGCACACCGGAGCTGTCCGTAACGCAGACGGCTTCAGAGTACCCTCGTCCACCACCCTAAGTCAGGGGTTTTTCTTCTTTTCCGGGAACTACGAAACCCTAAGTGACGGCTCCCCCATGGCTATAGACGGCTTCGACGACGTCACCACCGGTGAAAAGCACAAAGTCCCGAGTAACATTCCCTCGGCTGGCGGAGCCATCCAGGCCTCATACGCCCCCCTGGACTTCTTCGAATTTGGCGTGTACCAGCCCATCTACTACGACGGCCGTGTGACGGATACCGAATACAAGACTACCGGCCTTGGCGACATGCAGATATACGGCAAGGCTTCCTACCCTACCGACTTTCCCATAAGGCCCGCAATCTCGCTTGAGTTGTTCGCCCCTACAGGCACCAAAGATGCAGGGTTCCGCCCCAGACGCATCTGGAACATCAAAGACGGAGAGACCCACGCCTACACCTACGGCGAATGGTCCTTTGCCACCACGCTTTTCTTGACGTTAGACCTGAACCTTGTGCAATGGAACAACTACTTCGGGAACTTCAGCACCGAATACGTGATGTGGGGGTCTGGCTTCAACATCTTTCCATACAAACTAATTTCCGTCATCCTCGAGATATCGGGCGAGACAAAAATTACAAAGACCAGAATCAGCGACCACATAATGAACGATGCGCTGCGCTTTTCGCCAGCGCTAAAGTTGCACCTACCCCAGAATTTCAACCTACTGCTCGGCGTGGATATCGGTTTGGACTACTTCAGAGGAGCGAAGCTGAGTAACGGCCACCAGGTCCATCGTGACAACAACGGTAAAAAGATTGCTTATGACGTTTCCGGAAGTCCCAAGATTTCCATGACTCTCGGCATCAGCAAGGCTATCGACTTCAGCTGGAAAGATTCCGACCGCGACGGAGTCCCCGACCGCTTGGACATGTGCCCCGGTTCTGCCCTCGGGATGGTGGTGAACAACCGTGGTTGCCCCGTGGACGAAGACCAGGACGGTGTGCTGAACATCGTGGATGACTGCCCAGGCACCCCTCTGGGCGTAAAGGTGGATTTTCTGGGATGCCCCCTGGACCAAGACAAAGACGGAGTCCCCGACTACAAGGACACCTGCGCGAACACCCCTGAAGGCATGGCCGTAGATGCGGTCGGCTGCAAGCTGGACACCGATGGTGATGGCATCGATGACAATGCCGACCAGTGCCCCGCCACACGCAAGGACGACCCCGTAGACGCCAAGGGATGCCCTCTGGACGAAGACCATGACGGTGTCATGAACGAGAATGACGCCTGCCCGGGAACGCCCGAAGGCTGGAAAGTCAACCCCTTCGGATGCCCCCTAGACGAGGACCGCGACGGAATCCCCGACGAAGTAGACAGCTGCCCAGGCACAGAACTCGGAGAGAACGTCAATAAGGAAGGATGCCCCATAGACTCTGACGGCGACGGCATTTCCGACCTGCACGACAACTGTGCCGAAACGCCAAAAGATTATCCCGTCGACAAGAACGGATGCCCGCTAGATACAGACAAGGACGGCGTACCCGACGCCATCGACCAGTGCCCCAAAACCCCGATAGGCGCAGTGGTAGATTCAACAGGATGCATCATGGATTCCGATTTCGACGGAGTGCCTGACCATCTGGACAAATGCCCAACAACGCTTCCCAAGGTCCGCGTCGATGAAAATGGCTGCGCCCGCAGCAGCAAGCAAAGCCTAGACGCCATCGCTAAAGAAATCAGGTTCTTCAAGAATTCCGACAGGCTTATTGCCTCTAGCTATACAGCCCTGAACGACGCCATCGAGCTTATGCGCAGGCACAAGTTTAACCTTGAAGTTATCGGACCCGAAGGAAAAATCGACGCCATCATGAAATACATGGAAGGCAAGGGTTTCGATTCCAAGCAAATAACACTCACGCCCAAAGGCGGCGACATTAAGCTTGTCGCTGTCGACGTGAAATACGAAGAAGACAAACAGTAAATCGCAGACATAAAAAAGCCCGGCAAAGCCGGGCTTTTTTACTTTTCAAATCCAACCACTACTTAGACGTGGGGCGCTTGTACCCGAAGGACTTCAGCAGGTCTTCCTTGACCCTCTTCTTCTGCCCCATCTTATTAGCGTTAGAGGCATCATCGAAGGGCGGCAGGTCGCAGCGCAGTTCGCTCTTCATGGTGATTTCCGTCTTGTAGACGTAGGCACCGGTAGCGTACAGGCGTCCGTTTTCCGTATGCAGGTCACCATTCTTGTCGGGCTTCATTTCGAAGTACATATTCAGTACGCCAGCATCGCTAGCATAGCTCGGATCGTTCAGTTCCTGGGTGAAGCTGAAGTAATCCACGAACTGTCCCAGCGAAGTATAGACCCAGATCTTTGCAATCATCTTGGTATCGTAGAGGTTCGCCTTGCTGATATCGCTGCCCAGTTCGGCCCTGAAATCAGCATTACAATGCTTTACGTACTCATCTACAGTAACCTTCCTGCTGCCCACGGCATCAACGGCATCCAAGAGGATCAGCCCGTCGCTACCCACCAGGTCGTCCAGAGTGGCAAGGCCATCAACAGAGTTGATTACAGGAACCTTGGCCTGAATTCCGAGAGTGGGGCCCAAGTGGCCAGGCAAGTTAGGATAGACGGAGTCATGGGCTGCAGGCTTATTCTTGAACTTGCCACCCACCTGAGTCTCGATTTCCTTTTGGGTCTGGGGATTGTAGATAGATATGGAGAAGGTCTGGCCATTTTCAGGTTCCTTGCTGGCATAATACTTCTCCACGTCATCCTTGGTAATGACCGTCACGGGCTTTTCCACAGAAATGTCCACGTCCTTGGTATTCTTAGCCATGACATAGACCACATCGGAAGCCTCGTTACCGGCCTTGTCGCGGTAGAAGCGGACAATCTCGTTCACCTGGCCAGGCTGCAGGCCTTCAACCGTAAGGCTGTCCTGGGGCTGGCATCCGAGACCATCGCCCAAATCAACGCACCACTTCACCTCCACCATGTTGGAATGGAGCACGTCGTCGTTGTGCGGGGTCTCAATCTTTACCTTGGGCGGAATCAGGTCAACTACGATATAGACAGACTGGGTAGAAGAGTTGCCCATCTCGTTTACGTAGGTGTAGCTTACTTCATAGCCAACGTTACCATCCTTATCCTTAGTCACATTGCCCTTCTGGTCAACCGTATAGCTCACCTGCACCGTAGTCTCGCCCATGCCCTTGGCCTTGGTCTTGAAGTCATAGGTCACGGTATAGAGCACTTCGCCATCGGTCAGGGAGTACATGTACACCGGAGCGGAATTGCCCGTACCGCTGTTTGAACCACTGCCGCCGTTGGAGCTGGAGTTCGAACCGCCATTCGCACCGCCGTTAGATCCGGAATTGGATGCACTATTGGAGCCAGAGTTATTATTGTTGACCGTAGTGGTTTTCAAGGCCTGCCCCGTAATGGCATCGGCCACATAAGACACATTCACCACCTTGCCACCCACGTTCACCTGGTAAGACACCGTAATGACCTCGATGGAATCAATCTTTCCATTTACGCCCATCACGGGAATCTTTTCCACGTTGCCGTCCTTGTCGGTCACATAGGAGATAGTCACATCCACACCAGCAACCTTTTCGGTATACGAGACCTTGACCTGGTCATTGTTATACTGAGAATAAGTCACCTCAGAAGCCGGACTGCTGTTAAGCACTGGTGCTGCAGCAGTCACCTTATTCACCACATCGTAGGTGCTGGAAGGTATGGTCACAGGATCCAGTTCCGTATTCACCGTAAAGCTGTAGGTTTCATAGTTACAAGTGGAATCTGAATAGGTTGCGTCAATAACGGGGTCCTTAATCGTAATCACGATGTCGTTATTCTTCTTGTTCACATAGACCGACGTATCGGACTCGTCAACCGTCTCTACCAGGGTATAGATGTTTGCACCAGTCGTGGGCTTAGCGGACGTTGTCACCGTCACCTCGGGGGTACGGGTGCTCACGTAAATACCAATGGTCTCGGTAACGCCCTTGTTCTTGGTGGGGTCCGTGTAAGTCAGGGTAATCAGGTTCAGGCCTTCGTGGAGGTTCGTAAGCAAGGTGTCGGGCATCTGCTTGCCATCGGCAGTCCACTGGAGATTCACCGTACTCTCGTTGGTATAGATGGTACCCGTGGGGTAATCCCAATCTTGGGCGCCACTCTCCGTTACTGCATACGTGATTACGATATTGGAATTTTCCTTCTCATCGGCAATCTTGATGGTGACAGTAGCCGTATCCTCGTTACCGTCCTGGTCATAGACCCGTACCACCAAGCTATAAGAAGTCTTAGCTTCGTAATCGAATACAGCCTTGGTCTTAATTTCTCCTGTGATAGAATCAATGGAGAAGAACGCCGTGTCTCCGCCAACAGCCTCAAACTTATTCTGCCTGTTCTCCGGCTTCGTATCCGGATCTTCCAGTTCAAGCGTATCCACCGTAGTACCCACAGGCTTATTTTCCGGCACTGTCATGGTAGCGTCGTCGACCTTGGGACCTTCGTTGATATCCAAAATGGTGATGGTGACCAGGGCAGTATCAGACAGCAAATCGGTATCCAGGCCCTTGGCTACATAGATAAAGGGATTTGCCCCAGCAGGCAGAGATTCGAAATCTACGCCCTTGAGAACCTTCACCGTACCATCGGCATCAATGGCGAAATATGCCTTATTACCACTAATAAACGAGTAGGTAATGGCACCGCCCTCAGGATCAGTACCCGTAACCGTTCCCAAAACAGAATCCTCCGGGGCGTTTTCTCTAACCGAAATGGCAAAGCCGGTCACAGTTGGCGGTTCCGGACCATCGTCCACCTTGATACGCAGGCTTTCAACCTTACATTTGGGAGTCTTGGGGGTTCCGTCAAAGGTTCCCTTGTCACATACCTGAACAGTTATATCATAATAGGATTTGGTCGTATCGGCAAAGCTTTCGTAGTCAATGTTTCCGCGAGTTCTGATAATACCATCATCACCACCATTTTCGCCCGTCACGATAACAAAAGGCAAATCGGCCGTATCGACGGCAACACCTCCGCGGGACCCGCTTAAAATCTTGTAGTCAAGATTATAACCATCCTCTTCATCACTGGCTATAACCGCAACCACATCAGTGGCTTCCCTAGAATTTTCCATCACGTGGGCGTCCGTGACAGTGACCACAGGTTCTTCGTTTACGTCAATGACGTTGATCGTAACCTCCACGCCCTTTGTCCCTTCACTGCCTTTGAGATTGACATATATCTTATGCTGTTTACTGGCTTCATAATCTGGAGCTTGCTTCACCGTGATTGCTCCAGTACTTTTGTTAACTCCAAACAGATCCGAATCAAAGCGAAGTTCAAAAGATTTTATCGCACTGCCATCTGAATCTGTTCCTGAGACCTTACAAGATCCAACAAAAGTTTTTGTATTTTCTTTAATACTACAGGTGATATTTGAAGCATTGGGTTCTTCAAGAACATTGTTAATCGTTATATTCACTGCAGTTGTCGTACAAAGAGTATCCATGGTCGATGTACGAGTTTTTCCATCATCACAAACCAATACCGACAACTGGTAGAGATCCTTCGTTTCCTTATTTACAAATTCCTGATTGACAAAGACAATGCCATTTACAATTTTAAAGGCTTCTGTCAAACCAGCTTCGGTATCCTTATTCTCATTCTTGTTCACAATCTTAAAGGTCATATTATTCCTTGGCGTATTTTCTGGATCGCTATAGAGAATCTGGCCAACCTTTGTATTTTCCGGAGAATTTTCATCTATTGCAACATTCAAGGGCTGTGCAGTAGGTCTGTCGTTATCATCTAGGACATTTACAATTACATTGACTGTAGCAGAGCCACCATTGCCGTCCGTTACAATTATAGACAACGGGTAGGTATCGATATGATCGTAATTCAATATCTTCTTTGCCAGCGTAATTTCGCCAGTGGTGGAATTTATTGCAAAGGCTCCATCAACGTTATTTGAATTTGAAGCAAACGAATAAGTTAACACATCCCCATCATCGGGATCCGACGCACTCACTTTGCATACAGACAAGTCACTAGTACAAACCTTTGTTCCGACATTCGCATGTTCATGAATTACTGCTGTATATCCAGTTGCAACAGGAGGCTTATTCGTTGGAAGACCATCAATATCCGTTATGAACATCGGAATTGTGTATTCCGTTCGATTGTTTTTAAACACACTACCTTCCAGGTCATAAATCTTAAACTGGAAGGATTCCTCATTTTCAATTTCCCCGTCATGAACAATCCAAATATTTATATCATCCGCAGGTTTCAACGACCCTGCAGGAATAACGCCTTCTTTATAATTTCCCTGGCTACAAAGAGGCATATCTGCCGAATGGTTCGTCATATCTACATCATCAACGCCTGCATCAAGGCTACCACTGGCTGCGTTTCCTCCCTCTGCCGCAGGGAATGTATAGCAATACTTAAACGTTATAGGCATCTTGGATGTTTTATCCAATTGTATGTTCAACGCTGTTGCAGCTGAACCCGGTGGTGGCAAATTCGGTTCATAAAGCTTCGCGTTCACAGCCACGTCCAATCCAATCAAGGGGGGATCAAACGGAACATAACGGAAATCCCCTGCAAATGGCGGCCAGAACTTCAAGTACTTAGCGATTAACTGACCTGCAATATTGTAGCTGTGCTTCACTTCAATTGTATCTGTCGATATGAAAGATCCCTGGAAATGAGGGTTATCCATAGAATTCCAATATATTTTTTTGTCTGTATAGAACAACAGGTTTCCCTCATATTCACTATCCTTAATGAATTTGAAGGTTGAAACCCTGGACAAGTCCCATGTACCAGTCGACTCGTTAAAAAGGCTGTTGTCTGTAGCATAAACAACCTGTATTTTGGCATTGCTTGCTGAATTTGTAAAATTAAAGCCATCCTTAAGGAAAATTCGGGTATTTCGCCCACCAGGCGGCATCACGATGAACAAATTCCAATGTGCAGGATTACCCGTGCTGATAGACGAGATATATTTATCAAAGGTTCCTGAGTTAGAGCTTGTTTTAGGGGGAACATGAATGTAAAAATCGCCGCCAGCATTCATGTTTATCTCAGGAGCCCACTGAGTACCAGCGGGAACCTTAAGTTTCGGGACTTCCATGCCCACAATCGTCTTGGGAACACTTTCAGGACAGTTTCCATACTCAGAAGGACCAAAATAGGTATTTCCTGTAATTTTAGTTTTCCACAAGGCTATGGTATTATCGTTACCAATATTAGATTTCGTAGCTACATTTCCGCCAAGGCAATAATCCCCCTCAAATTTCGTTTCATCGGAATTTAAGTTACCTTGTTGCCACTCATTTACAGTCACATTTCCATCAACTCTAAACGGTCCTTTCAAAAATTGCATTTGATAAAAACCAGGCCCATTCTCGCCTAAGTACGCATCTCCTCCAATAGTAAAAGGGCCGCCAATATGGACATTAGCCACATGTACAATAAGATCCCCTCCTACACCCGTACCATTATAGCCGACAGTTTCTTCTATATGGAATTGTTGCCCCTGAGCATAGATTTCAAAACCGGTCGTTCCCCAAAGCTTATAGCGCATTAGGGAATCCCAGTATGCCTGATGGTTCTCCTTATTCACCTCGGTAAGCTCACCGAGAGCTTCAAAATAAAGCGGAGCAACATCCGCCGCAAACGACGAACACACAGCCCCGACCACCAGAGCTAGTCCAAGTAAACTTTTTTTAAGAAACCACATACACAGTCTCCTGGGCAGTGCCCCAATCCCGCAAAGTCCCCTCGACAGAGCGGCACACACTATGTTAAATATAATTTATAAATTCCCTATTTCAAAACGAAATGTTTCGATTTGTATACATTTTAGCGATAAAAAAGACGCTTTTTTGCACTTTTTTATAAAAAAGCCCCTTCGCGAAGTGGGGCTTTGGCGTCATTTTCTAATTGACCGTGCATCTAATTGCAGGGTCATTTCCAGAAAAGCCTTGCATCGTGAAGATTGCGACACCATTACTAAAATTACTCACAGGAAATGTGAATTCGAGCCAGTTACCACAATTATTAACGCTTTTTGACAAATTTTCAACTCCTGACATTTCAATCGTGCAACTAGACTGCATATAATCACTGTTCGTTTTACATTTCAATGTTGTACCGGATGAAGCCGCTGTTCCAGACAACTTGACCTGCTGACCGTCTTCTATAGTGTACTCTGTTCCCAAAGAAGTGACATTTACAGGAACCCTTACTTTCAACGACGGACAAACGGGATTACTTTCAACGCCACCCTTATCTGTTACGACAACTTCTGGTGTATATACACCAGCTTGATCCAACTTCACCTCAAATTTCCTTGCATTACCGGTCTTATTGCCCATTGTCCAAGAGTAAGAATCTATTTTAGGATTTGTTTCAGACGCACAACCAGAAACAACCCATGTAAATATGCTATCGCTGGTGGTAAGAGAGCTCCCCTGCCAGTCAACAACTGTTTTTCCCTTCAGCGTGCAATTACACCCTGTTTCAAGAATGACCATTTCACATGACACACGAGTCGAATCCATTGTAAATGTGACTTGCGTTTTATCCCCTAGCGTTCCGTACAGCACTGTAAACGTCATCCCCCCTTCCTGCTGACGAGGGGCCACATCCACATCGCCAACCCGCCACAAAATATCTCCATTTTGGCAGGTTCCTGCGGAAGGCGTATAGGTATAGGTAACATCATCCCCAAGGAACGGATATTCGTTATCCGGCTTACATGTTCCCGCAATGGGAGTCTGACCACATTTATAGTCAATCGGCTTTACACTTCCTCCGCTTGTTCCGCTGGATTCAGAGTTGGCGCTCAACGAAACCTTGCTACTACTACTGCTTTTATTCTCTGTAGAAGTTGTATCCAGTTCGACTTTATCTTTCGAAGAACTACTCAAGAAGGACAAATCCACAGAACTGCTAGTTCCCGTTTTCTTGGAACTGCTACTGCGATCTACATGTATCGCACTTGTGCCAGACCCGCCACCAGGGCCCTGGCCGGTTCCGTCATCCGTATATCCACCATCTTCAAAGCCACTGCCGCTGCTCTTGCTGGAACTGCCCGAAGTAGCGGTACTACTGCTGGACTCATCGTCGTCTTCGTCACCAGAGTTATTAGTAGGAATATCAAAAACCGGGAGTTTCTTACCGTCTTTCCAGACATAGGCGGAATCGCCCTCTACGAAAATGATATTGCCCGAAGAATCACGCAGAACCTTAGTATAGTCGCCCTTGTAGATTTCACCTGTCTTTTTAGCCTTTTCCCAGCAGGCATTATCCTTTCGGCATGCCTCAACAACGCTATCCAGCATGTCGTAATCGATTGTACTCGGGAACCGGCTAATCATAATCAGCTCGTTGTCCGTCAGCGAATCCACAGAACCATCACCGCAAGACCAGACCAGAAGTCCTGCTGCAAGAATCGCCAAGCCCAATACACTTTTCTTATACATAATTCCCCTCCGTACGACCCCAAAGCAACCAGAGTGTATCATAAATATAACATTTGCGAGCCGTTTTCGCCAACAAATGTAAAAAAAAGTATGCAATTTATCACGGGGAAAAGTCAAACCACCCCTTGTCGTCCGGTCAAAAACAAGCTAAATTGCGTGTTCCCAGGCCCTGAACAATGATTATTTGCGGGCAATTCGCCAGGGCGAAAGCAGCAACGGACTTGCGAATCTTTATGTGTTCAGGTCGCCTGGGATTTTTGTTTTCCAATTTTTCACCCGTGAGCAACAAGTCCCTAGTATTAACTAGGGACGGTGGCGAGAGTGAGCACAAGCCAGAGAAGATTCTCTGAATTTAGTGCGAACGGTCTTAATAAGTCCCGAGTAAGGAACGAACCTTTTCCATCATAGCTTTGGACTTGACGCGAGCCTTCTCCTTACCGTAGGCGAGAATCTTGTCGATTTCTTCGGTATGGCTGAGTAGGTAGAAGTACTTTTCGCGGGCAACGCCTAGGTGTTCCTCCAGCACGTTCTGAAGTTCCTGCTTGGCGTGGCCCCAGCCCATGCCGCCAGCACGATAGCGGGCAGCCAAAGCATCGGTCTGTTCGGGAGTAGCAAAGAGTTTGTACAACTTAAACACGTTGCAGGAGTCAGGATCCTTAGGTTCCTCGATACCCTGGCTGTTCGTAACGATCTTGCCAATTTTCTTCTTGAGAGCCTTGCTCTCAAGGAAGATATCGATGACGTTGTCGTAAGACTTGCTCATCTTGCGGCCGTCAAGACCGGGGATGATACCTGTGGTTTCCTGGAACACAGGTTCCGGGATGGTGAACACGTCTTCGCCGAAATGCTTGTTGAACTTGATGGCAATGTCGCGGGCAAATTCCACGTGCTGCTTCTGGTCTTTACCGACCGGCACGATGTCGGCGCTGAACATGAGGATGTCGGCGTCCATGAGGCACGGGTAGCAGTAAAGACCCATGTTCACGTTGGCGTCCGGATCTTCACCGGCGGCCTCATTCTTGGCCACTTTATCCTTGTAGGCGTGGGCGCGGTTCATGAAGCCCTTGGGCGTAAAGCAGCTAAGGGCCCAGCTCAGTTCGAAAATCTCGGGAATGTCGCTCTGCTTGTAGAACAGGCCCTCTTCAGGGTTCAGACCCAACGCAAGCCAAGTGGCCGCAATCTTGTAGATGTTCGCACGCATCTCGGCACCGTTCTGCACAGTAGTAAGAGCGTGGTAGTCGGCGATAAAGTAGACCGTATCGTAGGTCTTGGAAAGTTCAAGAGCGGGGCGGATGGCGCCCAGGTAGTTGCCTAAATGCGGCGTGCCGGTGGGCTTGATGCCCGTAAGAGAAATTTTCTTCATGGGCGCAAAAGTAGTATTTTTTCATTTGTCTCATTTTTTTATTTGTTACATTTCACCCTGCAATGCTCAAAGACGAAAATTATATCCTGGTAGATAGTGAAGAATCCCTTGCAGGACTCCTCCAGGACCTGGAACTTTACGACATGGCGGCCGTAGATACCGAAGCGGACTCCATGCACCACTACGCATCGAAACTTTGTCTGATACAGATTACCATCGGCGAGCACCACTATATAGTGGACCCGCTCTGCGGACTAGACATTTCGCCACTTTTTAAGGCAAAAGCCATGCAAACCCTGATTTTCCACGGGGCCGACTACGACTTGCGGCTTTTGTGGCAGACCTTCGGCTTTTCTCCCAAGAAAATTTTCGACACCATGCTGGCCTCCAAATTCCTGGGCGAGGAACACCTGGGCCTTGCAGACCTTGTCCGCAAGTATTTCGGTGACGAACTGAAAAAGGAAAACCAGCGTGCCGACTGGTCCATACGCCCGCTCCCCCTAGAAATGTGCGAATACGCCATCCACGATACCTTTTACCTGCATGAACTTTGCGCCATCCTGGCCGAAAAACTTCAAAACGTAGGCCGTCTGCAGTGGCTCATGGAACAGTGCGACGCCCTGATTGAGCATTCCAAGGAACAGGGGCACGTAAAAAAGGACCCCTGGAGAATCCCAGGCTCCAACGCACTGCCACCCCAGGGACTCAATATTCTCAAGCATGTGTGGGAGTGGCGGGAAAAAGAGGCCGAAGCCCTGGACCGTCCGCCATACAAGGTCATGCCCGCCGAACTCATACTTTCCATTGTCCGGCATGTGATGCGGGACTTCCCAGAACTGAAGCTGGAAAGGCTTCCCAAGCTTCCGCGCAATTTCAGAGAGACCCGACTGGACTCCTTCTTGGCCATGCTCCAGCAGGCCATTGACACTCCCGAAAGCGAATGGCCCGCCAAGCTCCCCCGTTCTGCACCGCCAGCAGTTGTCCCCCATTCCGAACTTCTGGCCGCCCTAAAAATCTGGCGGGATGAAAAGGCTGTTGAGCTAAACCTAGACAACTCCTTAGTGGCCAACAAGAATCAACTGGTATGGCTCGGCGTACCGGGAGACACTCCCTGGGAAACCCGCTATGAAAACGCTCACCTGCTAGGCTGGCAAAAGATCGTCTGGACCCAAATTCTACAAGAGCACCTGGACAAGGCTGAAAGGATCGGGGTGTAAATTATGGCCGCATCTATCGCTATCGCAATTCTTGTGATTCTCGTATTCAGTTCCAGCGCTATCGTAGAACTGATTCAGCGCAAGCGTCACGACAAAGCCGGAGATTCCATCATCAAGGAGCCCTGGGTAGAGATTCACCAGATTCCAGGGTACAGGGATGCCCGGAAGGTAGCCGCTTTCTACCCTCTCAAGGGAGAGCCCAACATTTTGCCTATCGTGCAGGAACTGGCCATGGAAGGCAGGCTTCTTCTGCCCAAGGTGACAAGCGAGACCACCATGGAATTTTACCCCATCGATAACCTGAAAAAAGATTTAGTCCAAGGGCATTTCGGCATCATGGAACCCCGCGAAGGGATTGCCCCCTGGGAGGGCCCCATCACCGTATTCCTAGTCCCTGGAACAAAGTTCAACTGGGACGGATGCAGACAGGGCCACGGCAAGGGCTACTACGACCGCTACCTGGCCAAGTTCCCAAGTGCCTATAAGGCTGGCATTGCCACTCCAGCCCAAATTTCAGACACACCCCTAGAGCGGAAGCCCACGGACATTCAGATGAATTCCGTTATCGCCTGCAGAGAGAGGTACTAATATGTATTCCGAAAACAAGGACAAAAAATTTGGACGCCGCGACTTCGGCGAAGAACGCCGTGCGGCAAAGCCCCGTTTTGACCGTCCTCGCCCAGAGAACGTGGTACGGGCTATCGGAGACAAGGACGCCGCCCCCCAAGTAGCCGTAGGCGGACTCAAAGAAGTGGAAGCCTTGCTTACCAACGAGCCACTGAAGGTCCACCGGGTGCTCTTCATGCACCAGTCCGGGAACCCCAAGCTCTACAGTCTGCAAAAGCTGGCCAAAAAAGCCCACGTGCATATCCAGCAAGTGGACAGCCGCGTTCTGGATTCTTACGCCAGGCCCAACCAGGGCGTGGTAGCCCTGATGAACGAGAAGGAACTGTTGGCTTGGGAAGATGTCCGGGAAGAATTTTTCAACGCAAGGGATACCGGCGAAAAGAAACTCATCGCCGTAGCCACCAACATCGAGGACCCGAGAAACCTGGGCGCCTGTATACGTAGCTGCCTCGCCCTAGGCGTAGACCTGTTCATGATTCCCGCCAAGGGCATGTGCGGTATCACCCCCAGCGTGGAGCGGACCTCTGCAGGAGCCCTCCAGAAGATGCGGATTTGCAGGCCCGATAACCTGGAAGGAGCCATCGGAGAACTGAAGCTTGCGGGTTACCAGATTCTGGGCCTGGACGCCGATACCGAAACGAACCTGGCCGGCTTTGAATTTGCGGACCATGCGGTCATAGCCGTAGGTGGCGAAGACGTAGGACTCCCGCCCTTCGTGAAAAAACAGTGCGATGCCGTACTCCGAATTCCCATGATGCCCGAAGCCCATTCCTACAACGCCTCCGTAGCCCTATCTTTGGGCCTGTACGAATACGCCAGACTCCGCATCAAGAATTAATTATTTATTTTGGGAAGGGATTGCAACTAAGAAGGACTCCATATGGAAAGCGCAAGAAAAATCGTCAACCAGTTCCTGAAAGGGAAATTCGAGGACAAGGACCTTAAGAGCGAGCTGTACAAAGCCGCCGAAGCCGCCATGGAAGACGGCTGGACCTTCATGGACACCTCTTTCCAGATTGGTGGACTTGCCCGTGAACGGGGCATGGCCGACGACGAAGTGGAACAGATTCTGCGCCGCGCCTTCTCTAGTGAAAAAAGAAAGACTGAACGAGAAGAGGCCAAACCCGAGCCTGCAAGGGAAGCCCCGCAACAGCAGGCAGCCATGCCTCCCCAAACCACGATCATGCCAGCACTTGCCACCAGCATGATACCCATGGAACAGATGCTGGCCATGGGCCTGGACACCCAGTCCCTAGAACTGTTGCAGAATTTCAAGATTGACCCGGAAGCCCTTTCTATCCCATGGCCTGCCGCCGACTGGCGTAAGGATTTGGCCAAGCTTCTGGAAGCCACCTTTGAAGAAGACGAGACCATCGACTTCAAGATTTCAGATACCCCCACCGCCACGTCGGAACTGGTGTCCAACATCGTAGGCCAGGACGATTCCCTCAAGAAGATCATGAAGAGCCTGGACAGTCCCGAGGGCGCCCTCATCTGCATCAACGCTACCAAGGGTGGCGAAGACGCCTCGGACGAAAGTTGGAAGTTCCGCTACGTGATGGTGGACAATCCCAAGATGACCCTGGCAAAGCAGTTGGCCTATTTCAAAGCACTGAACCTCCCCTGCGCCGCCCTAGTAAACACCGGTGCAAATTCTGTGCAAGCCTGGGTCAAAATCGGCGCCGACAACCAGGAACAGTACGAAGAACGTGTAGACTTTTTGTTCAATACCCTGGCCTCACAAGGTTTCCAGGTCGATTCCAGCAACCGCAATCCGAACATGATGGTCCGCATGCCGGGCGTGCTCCGCGGCGGAAAGCAGCAGTACTTGATTAGCCTTGAACAGGGTGCCAAGAACTTCACCGAATGGCAACAGTGGGTAGAATACTCCCTGGACGGCAAGCCCCTCATTGAGCTTGCCAGCGACAGCGAAGAAGCGCCCAAGAAAGACGAAGTCCTAATCCAGAACATGCTGCAGGCCGGAGAGTTTTTCCTGTTTACCGCTCCCCCAAAATGTGGCAAATCCATGGCCCTGATGGACCTTGGCCTTTCGCTCTGCTATGGCGAGGAATGGTTCGGAAATCCCACCTCCATGAGTGACGTCCTGTTCATCAACTTCGAGTTGACCAAGTCCGTATTCCTGAACCGCCTGTACCTACTGGCAAACAAGCGTGGACTGCCCGCAAGCACCGCCAACTTCGGCTTCTTGAACCTGCGTGGTGTGGCACTTTCTCCTCTGGAAACAGCACAGCTTATCGCCAAGCGTGTGGAAGGAGCGAAGAAGATGGAAAACCACAACTACCGCACCATCGTCATCGACCCGATTTCGGCAGTACTCCACAACCCCAAGGCCATGCGCATTACAGGTGTTCCACACCAGATTCTGATGCAGATGGTAGATACCATTATCGCCCTTACTGGCTGTGCCGTGGTAGCCGCCTGCAACAACGACGAATACCCCTACCTGGAATCCCGTGCAGACAGCGTGCTGAAACTCACTCCGGTGGAAGGCGGTTTGAACCAGTTCCAGATTAACGGATCCTTCAGGGAATTCCCGAAACTGCTGGCCCGCGACTGCTCCTGGATTTACCCGAGATTCCTGGTTTAGTAGAAGCAATAAGTAGACAGAACAAAAAGTATGAAGCCTTTTTCTAGAAAGCCCGAAGTCAAAAGTCGGGTAAAAAAAGAAGCCCCCAAGCTCGAAAAACCCGTTATCCGTAGGGGCGCAAGCTTCGAAGATATCCAGAAGCAGTTTAGCGCCTGGGTTGAAGACATGCATATTCCAGGAAAGATCCAGGCCTGGTTTACCGCAGAGGCAAAGCCCGAAAATTCCGACTGGAAAATTTACAGCAAGCTTGTAAACGGTCACGAAAGCCTTCTGCTGGATGCTCCTGCAAAAGGGATGGACATCCCGGAAGTAGTCGCCCTGGTCTTTGAGCAAATCAAGAAAACCCATCTGCACAATTTCCGTAAAGCCATCCGCACCATTTGGTTCCGTGCCTGTGGCAACGGGACTTTCGCCCTAGTAATACAGGCCAACCTCCGCGGCAAGAATTCCGCCCACGAATGCAAGACCTTCGTAGATTTTCTGGAACGTTCCTGCCCCGAGATTATAAGCTGCCACCAGATACAGTGCCAGCCGTTTGTACCCTTTGACCCAACCGTGCACCAGAGCACCCGAATTGAATCCAGATGTAGCTTCGGTCGTGACTTTATGCCTATCGGAGAATCCGGCTTCTGCATGCATGTGCTGGACTGGGCACCCCGCATTAAGGATGCCTGGCTGAAGTTCCCTGAAAAGATTGCGGGCACCATCCACCCCTCCAAGGGTGACAAGTTCTTTGAATTCTATTCCGGTTCAAGTTTCGTTGCAGCCTCCCTTTCCCCACTTTTCGAACAAGTGGAAAGCCTGGACTGCAGGGAAACTTCTATGGAATCCAGTCGCCAGAACATCCGCAATGCCGTCCAAGACAACATGCGGTTCCACAGGGGATTCTTTGACCCTGGATTTCTGACAAAGTTCTTTTCCAAGTCCGAAAACGACGGTCGCTGGACCTTCTATTTCAACCTGCCCCAGGGAGAGCCTCTACCGGCAGGCTCCGTAGAAACAATCGCAGGAGTCCGCCCCGAACGAATCTTGATCGAGACCTCTGACCTGGAACAGGCCCAAAAACTCATCAAGCAGTTCCGAAACCAGGGCTATGTCCTTCGCAAGACCGTCCCCCTCTATTTGGAACCCGGCAGGGGAAATTTTGAGATTTTGTCCATTTTCGTGCCGGACCGAGCCGGTCTACTTGGCCGAAAATACCCCAAAATGGCCCAAAATCCCGTAAAACCCGCCCACAAGACACTTTTTGTGCAAAAAGCCCCTACTTTTAGGCAAAGAAAAGATTAAATTATTACATAACTTGTTCACGTTCAAAGAGTTACAAGGATTACTATGGGATTTTTGAAAACTGCGACTTTGTGCCTCGGTCTAGGAGTGCTGGTTGCGTCTGCCTATATCGTCAAGGAAGGCGACACCCTTTGGGACCTGAGTGACGAATTCCTGAACGACCCCTTCGCCTGGCCCGACCTATGGGAGAACAACAGGCATATCCAGGACCCCCATTGGATCTATCCTGGTGATTCCATCTACTTCGGGGACAGTTCCCGAGTTGAACCGATGGCAATCCCCACCTCCCAGAACCGCTACCCCTGTGGCGGCGCCATTGCCGACACCAACCTGCCCAAGGGCGTCTCTGCCGTGGGTTGTGACGAAAACGATGCACGAAACGGCGATTTCGAGAACATGCTGGGTGATTTGCGCAACCGTGACAAGCGGCCCCAAAAGAAGAAGAGCAACGATGTCTATTACTACAAACAGCGTCCGGCTCCAAAAATCTTTAACGGTTACTACCAGATTCTTGCCCCAGAAATTTACGATGTCGACGAACTGAAAAAAGACGAGACCTTCTTCTCTATCCGTTCCGGAGAACGTAAGGAACCCATCCTCCACATTCCCGAAATGGAAGTGGTCGTGGGAATCGGCAAGAAAACCGACATCAAGGCAAAGAAGGGTGAACTGGTAGAAATCCTGGATGCCCGTGCCATCGAAGTTCCAAGCACCCACGGAAAGAGTTTCGACACCTACGCCATGCTGCGTCTTGCAGGTATCGCCAAGATTACAGCCGTGGGCGACACCTTGTCCCGAGCCCAGATTGTACAAAGCTTCCGGGAAATCAAGATTAACCAATCCAAGGCCCGTCTGAAAAAGGCTCCGAAGGTCCTGAACGTAAGCGGGTTCGGCAAGGAACAGAAGGCGGACATCAACGAGATGGCCACCATCCGTTACTCCATGGATCCCATGCTGATTATCGGTGCCTATTCGTACGTGCTCATTGATAAGGGTAAAGAGGAAAAGTTCCGCACCGGTGATGCCATCGCCATTTGGGAACAAGACAAATCCGACGATAGCATTCCGCCCCGCCTGCTGGGTCGAGGCATTATTGCCCGCGCTACCAATCATGAAGCTGCCGTGCTGATTCGCGAAATTTATTCCAACAACCGCCGCGTAGAGATGGGTCACAAGGTTTCCGTTACCCACAGAGCACAATTAGCCAAGTGACAAAGACCCTAATTGCCATATCGGCCTTGGCCTTCTCCCTGGTTACCTTACTTATGGGGACCAGCGTCCTCATATTGTTGTTCCCAAGTATCTCGTCGCACCTTCCCTTCTAGATTTAGGAGGTGACGGCTGAGAATCTCACGCAACAACCTCCTCTTCTTTGGCTTTTTCGCTGGAGCCATCGTCTTACCGATGGCGATTCTTTCTTATTTGAGTTTTCGTAACATCCAGAACGAAAACTACCTTATCCAAAAGAACTTTGACGAAAATAGAGTCTCTCTACAGAAAGAATTGGAAGACGCCCTTGAAAAAGAGCAGAGCAAGATTTTCCAGGAAACCAAGACAGCCTCCCTATTCTTGTATGAGCTTCCCAAAAGCCTGCTGGAATATGGCAACGCCGCAAGTTTCAAGGACGTGAACGGTATCGAGGCCATATTCCTGTACAACAACGGCACGCTGGTCTATCCAGACATCTCTTCAAAACTGCTTGCCCATACAGACCAGTTTTCCAATTCCAAGCCATCCCCTGCCGAGAGCGCCCTGTACCTAGCCGAACAAGACGACAGTCATACCCAAGAAGTCCTGTTCTCCCGAGAAATGCTGGCCAGAAACCCCCTGCTCTCGCCAAACGAACAGGCACAGAATATTCTTGGGCTCGTCCGCTTAGCCTACAGGAACAAAGACTACAGTGAAGCCCTACGGCTTTTGAGGATTCTTGAAACAAGACCCAAATTGCAGGGTTACCTGCATTCTGACCTTACCCGTTCCATAAACCTGCTTCATTTTGACATCTTGGTAAAGATGAAAAAACACCAGGAAGCCGAGGACTACTGCTTATCCGTACTGAACCAGTTCCTGCAAGAAAAGACCATCGAGGACATTCCCTCCACCAGGTTCTTCTTCGAGACCGCCTTCACCCAGATTCTTTCTTTCGAGAACCTGAAGCAAGAAAAGCGCGAAGCCTTCTGGAACCTGAGAGGGAACTTCAACCGCCAGCTGAGCTATACCGAAATCCTGATGCACAATCAGGAGCTTTTCCAGAATACCCTGCATAGCGAAAGCTCCACCAAGACGGGAATCTTGTTCAAGTCCGACGGAAACGTAGATCTAATCAGGATGTCGTACCCCATGCTCTCTGGAAACCAGGTTGTCATCGCCAAGATAGACGGAGCCGCCTATCGGAATCGGCTTGTGGACAAGCTGAAGGATGTGGCCCAGCGTTGGAAAAACGTTCCCTTCTCCATCACTGACGCCAATGATTCCGTTCTGTTAGGTTCCATTCCCGACAGCGCAAGCATTATTTCCCAGACCACTTTCAGCACAGCACAGTCCTGGCAACTGAGCCTTTACGAAAAGGATGTGGGTGAAATTCGCAAGGAATCCAGGCACAGGATGTTCCTGATGTATGGACTTCTGTTCTTCTCCCTCATCACGGTAATCTTTGGTTCGTTCTTTATGCTACGGTTCTTTATCCAGGAACACAAACTCCTGGCCATGAAGGCGAACTTCCTTTCCAGTGTATCCCACGAGCTGAAAACGCCTCTTACTTCTATCAAGATGTTTGCCGAAATGATGGCCCGAGGCCGTGTCATGAAGGTGGAGAAGGTCCAGGAATACTCGGGCCTTATCAACAAAGAGGCTTCCCGCCTAGAGAACCTGATTGGGGCCATTCTGAACTACACCCGCATGGAACACGGCACTGGTGCGTTCAAATGGGAAAAGCTGGATTTCTCCGTCTGCGCCAAGAAGGTCTTTGAAGCGGTGGAAGATATCGGTGTAGAAAAAGGACTTGCATTCAAGACTCATTTTGAGCCCAACGTTTATGTCATGGGAGACTACACAGCACTCTACAGCCTGGCCCAGAACTTAATCGAGAACGCCATCAAATATACCAACGCTCCTGGCGATATTGAAATCAAGGTTTACAACGAAGATGACCGCGCCGTATTTTCAGTAATTGACACCGGCGTAGGCATCCCTTCTTCGGAACAAAAAAATATATTTAACGATTTTTATAGGGTTGGCGACGAAATGACCCGTAGCACAAAGGGGTCGGGACTTGGACTTGCCATTGTGAAACGGGTTGCAGAAACCCACAAGGCAACCATATCCCTAGTCAGCAAGCCCGGTAAAGGCTCCAACTTTACGGTTCGATTTAGAAAGGTGGACTAATATGCAACATAAAATCCTCATCGTAGAAGACGAAGAAATTATCCGGCTCGGTCTCCAAGACAACTTCGAGCTGGAGAATTACATCGTGGAAACCGCAGCCGATGGCGAAGAGGCCATTGCCAAGGCGGATTCCTTTATGCCGCACCTGGTGATTCTGGACTTGATGATTCCCAAGAAAAGCGGATTCGAAGTCTGCCGCGTCATCCGCAAGAAGCATCCCCAGACATTCATCATCATGCTCACCGCCAAAACCGAAGAAACCAGCAAGGTAGCAGGACTAGAAATGGGGGCCGATGACTACGTGACCAAACCTTTCTCCATTTTGGAACTTTTGGCCCGCGTCAAGGCTTTTTTGCGCAGAGTCGATGCCGATGCCACCCCAGCACAATCGGTGCAATCCCCCGACGTAGTGGACTTTGCCGACATCCACCTGGATTTCAAGAAATACGAAGCCACCAAGGGCGGAGCCCCCTTGGAAATGTCCGCCAGGGAATTCCAAATTCTCAAGTATTTCTGGCTGCACAAGGGCGAAGTGGTTCTTCGCGAAGACCTTCTGCAAGATATTTGGGGCTACACTACCGACAACATGCCCTCCACCAGAACTATCGACAACCATATCGTGAACCTCCGCAAGAAACTGGAAGACGACCAGGCCAACCCGAAAATCATACTCTCTATCAGAGGAGCCGGATACAAATTTGATGTGTAATGTGACAAATGCTGCATCGTAGAATAGACATAAGACTACCAGCAATGCGCACGGCAATAATGCTTGTGTGGTTATGCGGGTTGTTGTCTTTTACGTTTGCCGAAAAAATGGAGTCTTCCATTCAAGAAGCCCT
>CACZII010000001.1 GCA_902781185.1 Fibrobacter succinogenes | reverse complement strand
ACCTTCGGAATCAAGAAACTCGCCACGGTACCAAGCACGCTCACCCCTACCAAAATCCAGGGAATCACCACGGACTTGGCGATAATCTGGCGCACGGCCTCATACCTGGCAAGGCTTCCCAGGTCAATGAGGTTCACCCCCACAATGGCAAGCCAGCTGGCAGCGATGATACCGCTCAGGGAGAATATCTGCAAAAAGGCGTTGGCATAGCTCAGGTTCCGGACGCCGAACATCTCTTTCAGCACAGCGTACTTGGCCGCACTATGAACCGCAAAGCCTGTAGAAAGGCCTATGCAGAGCCAGAACGCTACACGGGGTACACCGCAGGTCACCAGCACCGCCATAGCTATGACGAATGCCGTCATAAAGAGAGACGACCAGGCCAGCACCCTGTTCTTGGAAAACTTATTGGAGAAAAGCCCTGCCGCCCACACGAAAACCACATAGGGGGCGATAAAGAAGATCTGCAGCATCAGGCTCTGCCAGTTCTGGCCGCCCTCCACCCCGGCAAAGGAGCCGGACAGAATCTTCTGGGCGTAAATGAACACACCCATCTGGACAAACGTTACCGCAAGGATAGAAAGAAAGAATCGGATCGCTCCGCTATATTTCCACATTTTGGACCTTCGTAAAAGTTTGGCGGTAAAGATAGCTTTTTATTAGACGAGAGACGAAAGACGAAAGACGAGAGAAGTTGAAAATAAAAGGTATGAGGTGCTTAGGCCAACGTCATCCTGGAGGGGCGAAGCCCCGACGGGATCCATACATTCCATTATACATTGTCGTCCCTGCCCTCTGGCACCTATTTACGCATCAATCGCTCTATCTCTCCTATTTCCTTGGGAATCTTCTTGGATATGTTCAAAAAGCCCGTTTTCGTGATAAGCAGGTCGTCTTCGATGCGGATCCCAATCTTTTCACGGTAGCGTTTCCCGTTGAACACCCCCTCAAATTCACCGTACAACCCCGGTTCACAAGAAATCAGCATGCCGGGCTCCAAGACCGTGTCCAGAGAGCGGGAACCGGGGTCACCGTCGTGGATATGTTCACCGATAAAGTGGCTCACCCCGTGGGGTCTCCTGTCATAACACAGCCTAAACTTGCCCTTGTGCCCTTTCACCAAGCGCACCTCCAGCTCGTCCATAATGTAGTCCCAGGGAATCTGGCCGATATCTTTCAAGCTCACACCGGGCTTCACAGATTTCTGATAAACTAACGCCGAATCCAGTACCATCTGGTACAGTAGGGCCTGTAGCGGGTTAAACTTGCCATTCAGAGGAATAGTCCTGGAAATGTCGCTGTGGAGCGTGCCGTAACGTACGCCAAAATCCAAGAGTATCAACTTTCCAGCCCTCAGGGGCTCGTCATTCTTCACGTAATGCAGGCAGCAGGCGTTTTCGCCGGAAGCCGCAATGGTTGGGAACGCCAAGTCGCCGTCACTTCGGCGTTGCATCTCGTAGTTCAGATACAGGTACAGTTCCCGTTCGTTCCTGAAGTCCTTCACCCTCGGAAGCAGGCTCCGGAAGGCCTTCTCCGTGATAGCCTGGGCCTTCTTAGCATCGGCGATACGTTCACTCTCCAGCGGAAGCCTCTGGGCAAAATGGATGGGCGAGCATGTCTTCACCTTCATTCCGTAAGGTCTGAGAACTGCGGCCACCCGTCCCTTCAATGCACAGTTATGGTCTCCCGTGAACTTTTCGTAGTAGTAGACATAACCGAAGCCCTTGGACCGGTACTTCTTGGCCATTTTTTCAACAAATGGTAAGAACTCTTCCGCGTCCCGGATGTCGGCAATGCCCGTGACCCTAGAAACATCGTCACTTCCAGATTCGACACCCAGCCGCTTTCCATTCCAGAATTCACGGAACGGGTCCTTTTCAGGTACAAAAAGCACTGATTTTTTTGACTTGGGATCCAATACCAGGTAGCAACCCGCCTGGTTCACCCCCGTAAGGAACAGAAATGCCGGGTCCTGAACAAAACGGGTCCATGTTTCCGAAAAGGCCTCTTCCGAGCCAGGATTCCTAGGCGCCCCACCAAAGACACAGAAGGAATCCAGGCTTTCCATCATCTGGGCCCGCCGTTTGGCATATAGAGACAGGGAATCGTAATCGGGAGAGGAAATAAAGACCTGGGAGTAGGATTTTCGCAAAATTTCGCCATTTTTCATAAGGATTTCACTTTTTTACAACTTTTTCCCCGTAAATAATATACATTTTACGCAGCACAGACTAGAATGGAGCCTGAATAATGTCATTTTTGAAAAATTGGAAACTGATCCTTGCATCTCTGTCCCTCGCACTCTTCACCGCTTGCGCCGGTTCTTCCGGTGGTAGTAGCGACGAAGGCGGTTATGACGAAGGTGGTTCCGGCGGATCCGGAAAGGCCGCCGTCCAGAAAGAAAAGGTTGACGAAAACAAGTTGAAGAAGACCGAAGACGAGGCTATGGCCATGACCGAAGAAAACCATAAGCTCCGTAAGGAAATCTTCGACGCCAAGAACAAGTTGGGCATTCCAGTGGAACGTCCCGACGCCGAGTAGGCCATTTGGAACATTACTCCATCTCTGATAACCTGAAACGGATGGTTTCAGGAGAGAATGAAACGGTTTTCCGCTTATTGGAAGGCCGTTTTTGTGTTGAAATACAGACCAGGCTTCCAGGACTTACCCTGAAACCCAAAGCAAACGCCGACCTGCAGGGGCTGCTTACGGTCCTAGATCAGCTGAAAATCGCCGCCAAGCACGGTGAAAGTTTTACCGCTCCCCAAGTAGAACGGCTCCTCGGGAGATCCACGGACAACGCCGTCAAGGATTTTTCCGTCGGAACCGCCCCCATCATCCGGAACCGGTTCGGGATTTCCATCGGCCCCAAGACTCCCTCACAGGCAGAACTGGTAAAGGCGGTGGAAAAGAACGACGTCATCTTTGCCAAGGGCCCTGCCGGAACAGGCAAGACCTTCCTTGCGGTAGCTCTTGCCGTCGCAAGCCTCGAGCGTAACGAGGCTGAACGGATATGCTTGGTCCGACCTGCCGTGGAGGCGGGAGAATCCCTGGGATTCTTGCCGGGAGACTTGAAAGAAAAGATTGCCCCCTACCTGCGGCCCATCCACGATAGCCTCTCCGAACTTCTGCCCGCAGAAAAACTCCGTCGTTATGAGGAAACTGGCGCCATCGAAGTGGCACCTCTCGCCTACATGCGCGGGCGCACCCTCAAGCGGGCTTTCATCATCTTGGACGAAGCCCAGAACACCACCGTGTCTCAGATGAAAATGTTCCTCACCAGGCTTGGCCCCCACAGCAAGGCCATCATCACAGGGGATACGTCCCAGGTAGACCTGGCCCAGGGTCAAAAATCCGGACTGGAACACGCCATGTCTATCCTGAGCGGAATCAAGGGTATCGCCCAGATTGAGTTTACCGCCACCGATGTCCTGCGACACCCGTTGGTCAAGAATATTTTGTCCGCATACGAACAAAAGGATTCCAAATGAAAAAGAAGAAAAAGAAACTCCATCTTTTCCTCGGTTGCGTGCTAGTTGCCGCCATCGCCATAATCCTGTTCCCCGACAAGAACATCGCCATGCAGGCAGACCACCCCCATCTGGGCCAGGCCAGTACACGCACCATTATCTCCCCCATCAACTTCGACATTCCCAAGTCCAAGCAAGAAATTGAAATCGAACGGCAGCGGGCAGAGGAGAAGGTCAGCGCCATTTTCGAATACAACACCGACGAGACCAACCGCATCAGCGAAGACTTGAAGCAGTACCTGCACAAGCTTGCTCAGTACGGAATCTTGCAGGCCCAGATTAGCAACGCTCCCAGCAATTCAAGTTCAGAGGCGGCGGACACCCTGCAAATGAAAGTACAACAGGCATCCCGAGTCTACGAAGTCTTGAAGCAAAGACTTTCCATTACCGCCATCAAGCCTCTAAGCCAAAACTCCAAGGCCAGGGATTCCGTCTTTTCCGTATTCAACCAGATGCTCAAGCGGGGCGTTTCCAACACCCTCCTGGCCAAGACCGAAACGGAACTCAAGCTGTTCATGGAATCCTACAATGTTCAGGATATCAAGCACCTGATTTACAACAAGACCACCGTAGCCATGATTCGCGACAGCGAAGAGACAACCCTGGAAAGCAGTGCCATACAACCGCTGCAGCGCCGCATTGACGAAGCCTTTGCCCAGTTGCAACAGGCCTTCCCCAGCGACCAGGGCTTACAGAGTGCCTTCTATGAAGTGCTCTACGTGTTCTCTTTGCCCAACGTATTCTACCTAGAAAAAGAAACAGAAGCCCGCAAGATTGCCGCCCGCGAAAAGGTCACTCTCATCAAGGGCATGGTTCCCCGTGGCATGGAAATCGTAAGCCAGGGCGCCCCCATCACCAAGGAAATCCTTGAAAAAATCGAGGCCCTTCAGCAGGCCCAGCAGAAAGAAGAAAACGAAAGAACCCTTACGGCAACGTATGGGCAGGCCATCATCATCGCCCTCATCATCATCGCCTTCTTCTTCTACTTCTTCTACAACGAGACCGTACGCAAATTCAAGAATCCAAGACAGCTCTGGAGCCTAGTGTTCTTGGCAATCATCCAGCTTTTGGCCTTCTGGTCGGTACATTACCTGTCCAACAACTTGAACATGGCCGACCTCCTCAACGGCCAGGTGAAGGGCGTAGATTTCATGTGGCTTTACCCCTTTGCATTCACGCCCGTCATTGCCACTGTTCTTTTCAACTACAGGCTCGGCCTAGCCTTCTCGGTGCTGTCCTCCCTGATATTCGGCATCCTCAACGGTTATGACCTGGCCGCCACCATCACCGTTTTCGCCGTCCTAATCATTTCACTAGTTCCCCTGGCCCGAATCCGCTATCGCGTGCAGTTCATCTACGCCATTATCGTAGGCGTGCTTGCCATGGCGGCCGCCATCAGCATCATGTTCCTGCTGCGTAACCGCATGAATTTCGAGGCCTTCTACCAGAGCCTCCTGGCCGCCAGTGCAAACTTCGCAGTGTGCGTCGCCATTGCGTCGGCCTTCTTTGTGCACCTGATGGAACGGATCTTCGGCATCACCACGGTTCTCACCCTAATGGAAATGTCCGACTTCAACCGCCCCGCCCTGAAGCGCATCTCCGAGTTGGCCCCCGGCACCTTCCATCACAGTATCCAGGTATCCAACCTGGCAGAGAAAGTGGCCGAAAGCATCGAGGCCAACTCCCTGTTGGTCCGCGTCATGGCTCTGTACCACGACATCGGAAAGACCATGCGTCCGGAGTTCTTTACCGAGAACCAGAAACAGGGGATCAACCCCCACAATTCTCTGGACCCGATGCAGTCCGTGAAGATTATCTGTGGGCACGTAGAACAAGGCTATACGCTTGCCCAGGAATACAAGATTCCTGAACTGGTGGCTGCAGGCATTTGCGAGCACCATGGCACCACCACCATCCAGTATTTCTACCACAAGGCCCTAGAAGCCGCCAAGGAAGACCCCTCAAAGGTTGTGAACATAGAAGATTTCAAATACAAGGGTCCCAAGCCCCAAAGCAAGGAAACGGCTATTCTCATGCTGGCCGACATCATCGAAGCCACAAGCCGCTCCATGTCCAACATGGATTCCGAGGCCCTGCAAGAGATGATTCACAACACCATCCAGGGACGTTTCAACGAAGGCCAGTTCAGCGAATGCAACCTGTCCGTCCGTGAACTGTTCAAGCTGGAGCAGGCCTTCCTCCGTAGTCTGGACGGTACTTACCACACGCGGGTTAAGTACCCTGGACAGAAGTAATTCCCCTTGACATTTGGCGTTTTTATGCTATATTTGCGCAGTCACTTTAAGGCTTTGTAAGATGATGAACAAGAAGAATTTCATTTTGATTGCTATCGGAATCTTGCTCCTGGTAATTGGCTTTTTCTGCCTCCAGCAGGGTCCAGCCGACAACCCGGTTAGCCTTACGGTCGCACCTCTTATCCTGGTCCTTGCCTACGTGGTGGTCATTCCTCTCGGAATCCTCTTCGGCGGTAAAAAGCAGGACAAGTAACCCTTTCGGGCGATTAGCTCAGTTGGTTCAGAGCGTCTGCCTTACAAGCAGAATGTCAGCGGTTCGAATCCGTTATCGCCCACTACCGAAAATCGGAAACGATTTGGGGTGGTAGCTCAATTTTGGTTAGAGCACCGGCCTGTCACGCCGGAGGTTGCGAGTTCAAGCCTCGTCTATCCCGCGAAAGCAAAGCCCTCTCTTGCGAGAGGGCTTTTTTGTTTAGTGACCGTTCGCGCTAAAATCGGGAATTGCTTCTCCGGCCTGCGCTCACTCTCGCCAACACGACTCGTTAAGACGAGTCGCTTTTGGCTCACAACGACCGCTCGGGCTAAATTTGGGAAAAACTTCTCTGGTTAGCCCTCGCTCTCGCAACCGCCCCTAGTTAATACTAGGGGCTTTGTTGCTCACGGTAACGACCGTTCGCGCTAAAATCGAGAAATGCTTCTCCGGACTGCGCTCACTCTCGCAACCACCCTCGATTAATATCGAGGGCTTTGTTGCTCACGGTAACGACCGTTCGCGCTAAAATCAACCGTTTATGCAAAACGAAAAGCCCCGGCAGAGCCGGGGCGTTTTCTTTCGCTTTAAAGCGGATTACTCAACCGTGATGAGCGTGATGGTGCGCTTGCCAACCTTGATCGGCTTGCTCACATCAACACCCTTCTTGGCCTTCTTGGACGGGTCGTTGGCCCAGCCTTCCTTCAGCTTTTCGGAGCTGCGGTCCAGAGTCTGGACGGTAGCCTTGCCGGAGAAGCCAGGGATGGAGAGCTTCAACTCGTAATCGCTGTAGGGGTTCTTGTTGATCACGAGCAGGCTCTTCTTCTTGCCGTTCTCGGTGTAGTAGGTCGTAATGAGCGATTCCTTGTCACCGGAGATTTCGGTCTTGAGGAGCTTGCCGCGGAGAGCGTCAGAAGCCATCTGGAATGCCCAGTAGCTCGGGCGCGGGCAGTTCATGCACTCTTCGGCAGAACGGGTCAAGTAACCGTAGTCACCGCCTTCCGGAGTGATGTCGTTGTGGATATCCCAGTACTGTGCGTTGTCCACGTTTTCGGTGGCAAGCATAGCCAGGTAGTCAGCAACGAACAGGCCGTTCTCGAGAGAAATGGTCTGCGGACCGGGGTTGAAGTCCACGGAGTTCCATTCCGTGAGCCAGAGTTCGAACTTCTGCTTCTTCTTGAAGTGCTTGGTCCACTTGTCCACCAGCTTGTGGAGGCGGCTGTAGATAGGCACCAGGTCCTGCGGAGCAGAGAGCATGGCGAAGTCGTTTTCTTCACCGTAGTGCTGCGGGTAGTGGTGAACAATGATACCGTCGGCAATGTCGCCGGTTTCACGAAGCACGTTGTCGTTCCACTCACCATCCAGCACGCCGAGCACGGCCACCTTGATGGTGGGGTCAACCTTCTTCATGGCTTCGATGAACTTGCGAGCGCGCTTACCGTAAATGGTACCGCCGTCCTTACCATACTTTTCATAGTAGGGGTGCCAGTTACCATAGACTTCGTTACCAATTTCCCAGTACTTGATGCCGGCCTTCTTGTCCACATTGGTGTGCTTCACCCAAGCGGCGGCTTCTTCTTCGGTACCGGAACCGAAGTTCACGGTGAACATAGCGTTAGAACCGGTCTTCTTCAACCAGGCCAGGAATTCGTCGGTATCGACCATCCAGTCGTGGTTGTCGAGGATTTCCTTCCAGTGGTCGTCATCGGCACGGAGACCACCCGGATAACGGATGATACCATGGTTGATGCGCTTGGCGAATTCAGCCGTCTGAACCTTGAACTTGGGGTTGTCCAGCATGTCGCCATCCCAAAGGGCAGCGTTGATACCGAAGAGGCCGCCAGAGATGTTGGGGTTAACCACATCGCCGGTACCCTTGACTTCGATCTTCACGAGAGCCGGGCGTTCAGCAGCCTTCACTTCCTTCTGGTTGGTGAGCTTGATGTTGTCGATTTCGAAGCTACCGTTAGAACCTTCTCCACCCGGTTTGAAGTCAAGAGAAACGACACCCTTCAGGTCGAACAGGCCGTTTTCCTTAGCGTTAGGCGGCTGGTAATACGGGAACTTGGAGAATGCACGGAACGGAACGATCACCGTGGTGCGGCCACGAGGTACACCGGTGTTGGCCACGAACAGTTCGTTGCCGGCGTCACCAATCTGCACAGTGATGGACTGCCATGCACGTTCAGAGTACACGTCGAACATGATGCCCCAGTGCTTGGTCCAGTCGCGATCGGCAGCAGAGCGGTTGCTCTTGACCATGTCGAACACAACGTCCACCCAGTCGGACATTTCGAAATGCTTCACGTTGAGGGAGTTGCCATCAAGCTTGGAGGTCTTGAAGGGCATTTCCACTTCGACCTTGGACTTCGGGCCCTTGGAGGGTTCCCACACGTCCTTAGTAAACTTGCCTTCGAAGTCGGTAATAATCAGGTCCTTCTCCTTGGACTTCCAGTTATCCCACTTGATATCCGGGTCAACCCAGTCGATATTTTCGGTGAAGGTAATCTGGTCCACAAAGATGGTCACAGGAGCCGGCTTGCCGGGTTCACCCTGGTTTTCGCCCTTGCCCACGGAGAAGCGGATTTCCTGGATCTTGTTCCACTGGATATCCTTAGCAACTTCTGCCTGCTTGTTGGCGTCCCAAGCCTTACCCTTGTCGTTGAACTTCTTCAGAGGAATCTTCACCAGCTTCCAATCGGTGCCCACCTTGGCGCCTTCGATCCAGTCGTTCAGGCTGACCTTGGTCTGGCTCTTGATGTCGTTGCCCTGGTTGTCCAAAAGGCCCACATAGACCTTCTCGCCACCGAGCTTGCCCTTGATCCAGAAATAGAGACCGCCCTTGTTACGCACCTTGGACAGGTCGGCATACTTGCCTTCGCCCATGGAGTAGGTCACACCGGACCAGTCGTTATTATCGATGTAAAGGGCCAGCACGTTGGGGTTGCCGCTGGTCTTGGACTTGGCTTCACGCTGAGCAGAAAGACCACCATAACTGTAGCTGAAGCCCTTCAGGTTGTTGTCGTAGAAGGTGACCAGGGTCTTGGCCTTGCCATCCAGCTTTTCGGGGTTCTTCGGGCCGTCGATAACGTCCTCGTTTTCATCCCAGTAGATGATCTTGGCCTTGGGCTTGGCCTTCTTGTTGCCCTTCACGATTTCAATGTTGTCTACCCAGATTTCGAAATCCTTGGCGCCGCTCTTGTCGATAGAGAAGCGGATTTCGGCAATCTTGTCCCAGTCGATACGGGCCGGGAATTCGGACTTGCGGGTGTTATCCCAGTAGAGGCCGCGGTCCGGGAAGTCCACCAAGGGAATGGAAACCTTCTTCCAATCCGTAGTGATGGCGCCGCCCTCAATGTACTTGTTCATAGGAACAACGACCTGGGTCTTCTTGCCATCGGAGACTTCTTCATCCAGAAGGCCCACCTTCACGGATTCGCCACCCTTGGCACCCTTGATCATGAACTCAATCTTGGAATCGAGCATGAACTTGTTCAGGTCGAAGGTTTCGTTGTAAAGGCAAACAGAAGCGCCCGAATATTCGCTGGGGTCCAGCTTGATGTTCAGGGCAGCCTTGGACTTATAGCCACCATCCTTAGTAATGGTAATACCCTTACTCTTGCCACCATATGCATAGTCGAAGCCCCCCGGACGATACTGTTCGTCGAAGAACTTGTAAGGAACTACGCGCGGAGCTTTCGGCTGGGCCATCGCAGCCACGCTCGCACCCATGAGGATGACGGTCGCGACTTTCAATGTTTGCTTAATCATATGTCGTTTCCTTATGTTTGTGTTTTACTTGAAATTACTTGGCCTCTTTCAGCATCTTTTCCACCAGTTCCTTGCTGAAGCGGTCCTGGCGCTTGCCGTTGATGTAGAAATTAGGCGTACCCTGCACTCCGACCTCGACTCCCAGTTTGAAGTCCTTGTCGATACGGGCTTGCATGGCAGAATCCAGGACCATGTCCTTCTTGAACTGTTCCAAGTTCAGGCCAACCTGCTTGGCGATTTCAACGAAGATGGAATCGCCAAGTTCACGGCTATGAGGAGCCAATGCGTAACGGAATTCCCAGAACTTGCCCTGCTTGTGAGCGGCAATGGAGGCTGCGGCGGCAGCCGGAGCGTTGGCATGGAAGCTCAGGGGGAAATGCTTATAGACGAACTTGATCTTGTTGCCGTACTTGTCGTTCAGTTCCTTCATAGTAGGAGCGATACGGCTGCAGTAGGGGCACTGGAATTCGGTGAATTCAACAATGGTGAGCTTCGGGTTCTTGGTGTTGCCGAAAACCGGGCTGTCCTCGTCGGGAATATCCCAGACCTTGTTGTCCGCTTCCATTTCGGCACGGGCCTGTTCCAGGGAGATGCCGCGCTTGTCCAGGGCGTACTTGATGATTTCAAATTCTTCCTTGACCTGCTTGAAATCCTTTTCCAAGGAGTCCAGCTTAGCCTGCTGGTTAAAAGAGGAACCGGCGGAAGCCTGGTTGCAAGCCACGAGGCTTGCGAAGAAGATTGCCATAGCAACGAGAGAGAGACGTTTCATAGATGTCCTTTTATCGGTTAAACTTTGCAGGGATAGTCCTGCGATACAGAGGGAATATATAAAAATAGGGTGGGTGAATTGTGAGTGTGGAGCTTTTCGTCAGATTGAGTCAACAGTTTGTAAATATTTGTTAACAACGATTCATCACACACGTCACACCTCACATTGGCCTTTCGCTCAAGTCCCAAATGCTAGGCTCGGTCATATCCATGATAACGTGTCTATGCCCCTCGCCTTACGCATTTGTACACATCAGCCCTTATCCCCCATTTTCTAAATTTATGCCATGGTTTTGAACATCATCTGGCTCGTTTTCTTTTTAGGCGGCTTCGTGGCCTGCATGGTCCAGTGGCTCGCCTTCGGTGACTCCGGTATTTTCAACAAGGCCATTCTCGGCGCTTTCGACATGTCGAAGACGGCCTTCGAGATAGCCCTTGGGCTTACGGGAATTCTCTCCCTGTGGCTTGGCATTATGAAAATCGGCGAAAAGGCCGGCGCCGTCCAGATTCTCGCGAAGATTGTCTCCCCTCTGTTCAGCCGTCTGTTCCCCGAAATACCCAAGGGCCACCCCGTAGTGGGAACCATGCTCATGAACATCAGCGCCAACATGCTGGGACTGGACAACGCGGCCACCCCCATGGGACTCCAGGCCATGAAACAGTTGCAGGACCTGAACCCCAATGAGGACAAGACCGTCGCCAGTAATTCCCAGATTATGTTCCTGGTGCTAAACGCCAGCGGACTTACCCTCATTCCCGTGAGCATCATGACCTACCGCGCCCAGATGGGGGCGGCAAATCCCAGCGACGTCTTTTTGCCCCTGCTTCTTTCCACGTTCTTCAGCACCATCGCAGGCATTTTCGCCCTGAGTTTTTTCCAGAAGGTCAAGCTCAAGGACCCCGTTACCGTAGCTTGGCTGGGCGGAGGCGTTGCCGTTGTCGTCGCCATCATGTTCTACTTTAGCCACCTGACCGCCGAGGCCATCGGCACCACAAGCCTGTTCATCAGCGGAATCGTTCTCTTCGGAATCATCGTCGCCTTTTTGGGACTGGCCATCTACAAGAAAGTCCAGGCTTACGAAGCCTTTGTGGAAGGTGCCAAGGACGGCTTCCATACCGCCGTGATGATTATCCCGAACCTGGTGGCTATCCTCGTGGGCGTGGCCGTATTCCGGGCCAGCGGTGCCATGGACCTGCTCATGAACGGAATCTCGTGGATACTTAGTTTGTTCGGAGCTGGAAACGATGTGGTGCCCGCCCTCCCCACCGCCTTGATGAAGCCTTTGAGCGGAAGCGGTGCCCGCGGCATGATGATTGACGCCATGAAGACCATGGGCCCCGACAGCTTTGCCGGACGTCTCAGCTGCATGTTCCAGGGAGCAGCCGATACCACGTTCTATATCATCGCAGTATACTTCGGTTCCGTGGGCGTGAAGAAGACCCGCCACGCCGTCACCTGCGCCCTGATTGCCGACGCTGCAGGAGTCATTGCCGCCATTGCCATTGCCTACTTGTTCTTCCCGCCGGTATAGCGATAGCGCGTTGACAAGCTCGGTTCTTCGCTTACAAAAACATTCCTTTTTCCTTATTTGGCTTCTTTATAAAGTACACTCGGGATTTTCTTCGGAGTGGCGTTAAGATAAGGGCCAAAAAAAGCTATCTTTTTAGGAAAAGAGGCGAAAAAGAGAACACCTTTATGAGCAAAAGAAGAGTCGTCATTACGGGCATCGGTGCCGTAACCCCCGTCGGAAAAAATGTCGCCGACATGTGGCAATCCATCAAGCAGGGCAAAAGCGGTATCGGTCCCATCACGCTGTTTGACGCCTCCAACTGCTCCGTTAAAATCGCTGCCGAAATCAAGGATTTCAAGCCCGAAGAACACGGGATCGACCCGAAAGAAGCCCGCCGCATGGCACGCTTCACCCAGTTTTTGGTAGGGGCCGCCAACGAGGCGGTGAAAGACGCTGGCCTCAGTCGCGAGCAGCTCGCCGAAGACACCACGGGAATCGTGGCCGGAAACGGCCTTTCCGGAATGGACGTGCTTGACGAAACCTACAACAAGTATATAGAAGGTGGCAAGCGCAGGGTATCGCCCCTGGCCATGCCGGAACTGATCCCCAACGAGGCCTGCGCCAACGTTTCTATCGCGCTGGGCATTACGGGGCTTGCCCATACGGTGTGCACCGCCTGTGCCTCTGGCACCGACGCCATCGGGGTCGCCCTGGATTCCATCCGGTCCGGTCGCTTGGATGTGTGCCTGGCCGGCGGTTCCGAAAGCGGCATCACGGAGTACTCCATCAAGAGTTTCGCCGGCATGCACGCCCTCACCGACAAGTTTAACGACGCCCCCGAAAAGGCGTCCCGCCCCTTCGACAAAGACCGTAGCGGCTTTGTCATGGGCGAAGGCGGTGCCGTGATGGTCCTGGAAGAACTGGAACATGCCAAGGCCCGCGGCGCGAAAATCTATGCGGAACTAGCCGGTTACGGCGCCTCTGCCGACGCCTACCACATCACCAGCCCCCGCCCGGGTGGAGAGACCTGCGCCAAGGCTATGAGCCGCGCCCTGAAGGACGCCGAAGTCGCCCCCACAGAGGTGAACTACTACAACGCCCACGGAACCTCTACCCACCTGAACGACATTACCGAAACCGAGATGCTGAAAATCGTGCTGGGCGAACACGCCCACAAGATCAAGGTTTCCAGCACCAAGAGCATGACCGGCCACTGCGTCGGAGCCGCCGGCGTCATCGAGGCCATCATCTCTACCCTCGCCATCCGCGACTCCTTCTACCCCGCCACCCTGAACCTGGATACTCCCGATGAGGGTTGTGACCTCGATTACGTGCCCAAAGTCGGTGTGGAAGGCAACATCGACGTGGCCGTTTCCGCCTCACTTGGGTTCGGCGGCCATAACGGCGTGGTGGTCATCAAGAAGTTTAACGGGTAAAAAGTTTTAAGATTAACAAAAAAGGAAAAACAATGATTATTCAACCTATGATCCGTAGCAACATGTGCGTCAACGCTCACCCGGCAGGCTGTGCCGCCGACGTGGTCCGTCAAATCAAGTACGTACAGAAGAAGAAAGCCGAACGTGGCGAGCCTAAGGCCGCCCCGAAGACCGTCCTCGTAGTGGGCTGTTCCACAGGCTACGGGCTTGCTAGCCGTATTTCCGCCGCCTTCGAATTCGGCGCCGACACCATCGGTATCTCCTTCGAAAAGGAAGGCGCCGACTCTCCGCGTCAGAAAAGCGGTACTCCCGGCTGGTACAACAACATGGCTTTCGACCGCGAAGCCAAGGCCGCAGGCCTCCAGTCTATCACTTTCAACGGCGACGCCTTCTCTCACGACATGCGCAAGAAGGTCATCGAAACCGTGAAGCAGATGGGCCGTAAGATCGACCTGATTATCTACAGCGTGGCCTCCGCAGTCCGTGTGGACCCGGATTCCGGCGAGATGTACCGCAGCGTGCTGAAACCCATCGGCGAAACCTTCACTGGCGAGACCATCGACTGCATGACCGGAAAGATCAGCACCATCAGCGCAGAGCCCGCCACTGCCGAAGAGGCAGCCAACACCGTCAAGGTGATGGGCGGCGAGGACTGGGCACTTTGGATTAAGCAGCTCGCCGCCGCGGGCGTGCTGAACGAAGGCGTCAAGACAGTGGCCTACTCCTACATCGGCCCCAGCCTTTCCCACGCTATCTACCGTGACGGTACCATCGGTGGCGCCAAGAAGCACCTGGAAAAGACCGCCAAGGAACTCCACGCCGAACTCCAGGCAAGCCTCAAGGGCGAAGCCTACGTGTCCGTGAACAAGGGCCTGGTAACCCGTTCCAGTGCGGTCATCCCCATCATCCCGCTGTACCTGTCCGTTCTGTTCAAGGTCATGAAGGAACAGGGCAGCCACGAAGGCTGTATCGAACAGATGGAACGCCTGTTTGCCGAACGCCTCTACACCGGTAGCGCCGTTCCCACCGACGAAAACCACCTCATCCGCATCGACGACTGGGAAATGGATCCCAAGGTCCAGGAAGAAGTCAAGAAGCGCATGGCCACCATCACCCAGGAAAACTTTGCCCAAGTTGGCGACCTGGAAGGCTACCGCCACGATTTCTTGGCCACCAACGGTTTCGACGTGGAAGGGGTCGATTACAACGCCGACGTGGCCTCTATGGAGACCATCTAGGCGAAAGAACCCCTGACGTCATCCTGGAGCCGTAAGGCGACGGGATCCATACATTTCGCACCAAAAAAGTCATCCCCGTCCCGCATCAAGTGCGGGATAAACTCCAGCGGGGGTGCTTTTTTGTATCTTTACAGGAGACAAATTAGCACAGGAGCATCATATGTCCGATTGGCTGTTTAAATCGTGGGTAAAGGTTTCCATCGTAACGGTTATCCTTTTCTTTTTCTACCACCTGTTCATCTCCCTGAAGCTGGACCAGGAAAACTCCAACAATTCAAACGACTAAGGTTCTCCCTATGGAACAGAACAAGGACATCGCCGATATCCAGGCCGCCGAAGCGGTATTCCACAAGAAGAAAAAGTTCATCCTATGCTACCACAGCTTTAGCGTCATGAATTTTAAAAAGGCCCGCGTACAGATTCGGAAAATTGCCGAAGCCGCAGGGTCGCCTATCAGTATTGCCGTGGTGCCCGCCTTTGGCGCCGCCCCGGAATCCGAAGCCGAAGAATTCCGTGAAGAACTGGAAAAGTTCGTGCAGGAAGGCTACGAAATCATGCTCCACGGGGCACGCCACCGGGCAGACCTTTCCCTGAAGCGCAGCCTCCAGGGCAAGCTCGCCCTGCTGATTTCCAACAACGAGGCCGAATTTGCCGGTCTGAACGAGCGCCTGACCCAGGCGCTCCTCAAGCGTAGCCTTGCCCTCTGGAAAGCCCACGGTACCGGCAAACCCTCCGGATTCATTCCGCCTATCTGGTTTGGCAACAAGTACCTCAAGGAACAGGCCCTGGAAATCTTCGACTACTACGAAGACTACCATGGCATCTACAAGAAGGTTGGCGACAAGATCAAGAAGACCTATTCCAAGACCCTCAGCTTTGCTGTTATTCCGAACGCGCTGCTGGGACTTGCCCAGACCTACGCCTGCCTCCGGATGCTCCTGCCGGGCGGGATACACCGTCTGGTGTTCCACGAAAAGGACTTCAGGACCATCGGCGAAAAGCGTATATTGAACATGGTACGCTACACCTCCACCATGCGTGAAAAAATCATGTACAAGGATCTATAAGGTCTGTACACGGGAACCGAACAATGATACTGAACAAGTTTCTCTCCCGGACGGAATACAGTTCTTACGAAGACCTATACAAGAACTTCAAGATTTCCATTCCGGAAAATTTCAACTTCGCCTACGACGTGGTAGACGAATACGCCAAAGAAGAACCCAAGCGCGAAGCCCTGGTCTGGTGCGACGACGAAGATGAAAGCCACATTTTCACCTTCAAGGACCTGTCCCTGGCCTCCCAGCGTACGGCCAACTTCCTGGTAGAACAAGGTATAGTCAAGGGCGACCGGGTGATGCTTATCCTCCGCCGCCGTTATGAATTCTGGTTCTTCTTGCTGGCCCTGCACCGTATTGGCGCCATCGCCATCCCGGCCACCAATATGCTGGCCGCCGAAGACCTGGAATACCGATTCAAGGCCGCCGATGTGAAGATGGTGGTAACCTACGACGAACCCGCCCTCCAGAAAGAGGTGGACAAGGCCAAGGCAAAGTGCCCCTCCGTAGAAAAGCTGGTGACCGTGGGCCAGACCGCCCGCCAGAACTGGGTCAGCTTCTACGACGACTACGAAATCTTCCCGGCCCACTTCCCGCGCCCCGAAGGAGACGCCGCCACCCACAATGACGACATCATGGTGGTGTACTTTACCAGCGGCACAAGTTCCAACCCCAAGATGGTGGCCCACACCTTCACCTACCCCCTGGGCCACATCGTTACCGCCAAGTACTGGCAGCACGTGGTAGACGGAGGCCGTCACCTGACGGTGGCAGAGACCGGTTGGGCCAAGGCCCTCTGGGGAAAAATTTACGGACAGTGGATCGCAGGCTCTGCCGTGTTCACCTACGACATGAAGGTGTTCATCCCGGGCAAGCTCCTGGAGAAGATGGCCGAATACAAGGTCACCACATTCTGCGCACCGCCCACCGTGTACCGCTATATTCTGCACCACGGCCTTTCCAAGTACGACCTTTCCAACCTCAAGTACTGCACCACCGCAGGCGAGGCTTTGAACCTGGATATCTACAACCAGTTCTTTGAGCAGACGGGCATCCGCCTACAAGAGGGCTACGGCCAGACAGAACTGACCCTGACCACCGGAAACTTCGGCTGGGATATCCCGAAGCCGGGTTCCATGGGCATGCCCTCTCCGGGCTACCGCATTGAAATCGTCAACGCCGAAGGGAACCCCTGCGCCGCCGACGAGGTAGGAGAAATCATCATCAAGATAGACGAAGGCAAGCCCTTTGGCATGTTCGGCGGATACTACCGCGACCAGGAGCGCACCGAAAAGGTGTTCGAGGGCGGAGTCTACCACACCGGTGACACCGCCACCCGCGACAAGGACGGATACTTCTGGTTCGTAGGCCGCACCGACGACCTAATCAAGAGTTCCGGTTACCGCATCAGCCCCTTCGAAGTGGAAGAGGTTCTCCACAAACACCCCGCCGTGCTGGAAGTGGCAGTCACAGGCATCGAGGACAAGGATCGCGGCCAGGCCGTGAAGGCTACCATCGTGCTCCAGAAGGGTTACGAAGCCTCCAAGGAACTGTCCAAGGAAATCCAGCTGTTCGCCAAGAAGATTGCCGCGAGCTACAAGAGCCCCCGCATTATCGACTTCGTGACAGAACTGCCAAAGACCATCAGCGGAAAGATCCGCCGTGCCACCATCCGCGACAAGGACAAGGAGCAGGCCGACCAGGCATCGCAGGCGGAATCCGTAAACGAGGCCTCCGACGCTTCCACAAGCCCGACAACCGAAACACAAGCAAGCGAGAATAAAGAAGCTTAAGACATGAACAACCGCATTATCAACATTCTCGTTCCGGGAATCGGGCTCCCCCTTTCCCTGGGCACCGTCTACAACTATTCCCAATACTCCGTCAACATCATGGAGTGCTTCGGCATTTCCAAGTTCCAGGCGGACATCGGTTTCACCCTGATTATCTTCTTTTTGGGGATGTGCGCCGCCACCTTCGGGCGCATGGTGGAACTGAACCCTAAGAGGATGTCGGTAGTCTCCACTACCCTGTTTGCCATCGGTATGTTCACCCTGTTTGCTGCCACCAAGTTCGGCATATTGCCGCTTTACTACGTGGGCTGCTCCTTCATGGGGGCGGGAACGGGTATTGGCTACGTGTGCCCCATCAAGCAGTTGCTCTCCAACTTCAGCGACCACAAGGGCCTGGCCTCCGGGCTTGCCATTACAGGGTTTGGCGCGGGCAAGTTCGTCGCCGCCCCCGCCATCGAGGCACTTCTTGCAAACTTTGAACTTCCCTACCTGTTCCTGATTCTCGGATGCGCCTTCCTTACAGTCATGTCCGTATGTTCCTGGCTGTTCCGCCCCAATCCGGCCTTCATCATGACCAAGAAGACAGCCATTCCCTTCAAGGACCTGGTCCACACCAAGTTCCTGACCATGGAATACGTTTCCATCTGGGTCATGTTCTGCATCAACATCTCTTGCGGCCTAGCCCTCATTGCCCAGGAGAAGAGCCTCCTGAAATATCTGGGCTTCAAGGAAATCGCCCTCATCATGGCCCTTACTGCCGTGTTCAACGTGCTGGGCCGTTTCGGCATGAGCACCCTCTCCGACTATATCGGCCGCAAGGGAGCCTACCACTACGTGTGCTCCCTCAGTATTCTGGCTGCGTTCCTCTGCTATACCGAACAGGCCTGGCTTGCCATCTGCGGTATCATGATGGTGGAATTCGCCTACGGCGGAAACTTCTCCGTACTGCCCAGCCTTCTGGCCAAACGTTTCGGAACCTCTAGCGTGTCCACCGTACACGCCATGACTCTCTCCGGCTGGGGAATCGCAGGCATCATCGGGCCCACCCTGGGCAACATCTTTACGGGGAACAACCTGTTCCTGGTGCTAGGCGGACTCTACCTGTTCGGATTTACCATGATGGAAATCTTCGTGAAGAAGGATTCCCATCAAGAGATTAAAGGTGTGTAAAAGGAGATGCCCCCCGGAACAAGTCCGGGGCAGGCTATTCAAGTCGGGCATGACAACGCCAACGATAAATCCTATAGGCTCTTGAAAACTTTCCTGGCGGCATCGACGGTACGGTCGATGTCGCTTTCTGTATGGGCGGCGCTCACGAAGATGGCCTCGAACTGGCTAGGTGCCAAGTAGATGCCCTGGTCCAGCATCCCGAGGAAATACTTGCGGAACAGCTCCAAGTCAGACTTCTGCACATCGGCGAAACACGTGACCGGCCCTTCCGTAAAGAAGATGCATCCCATAGAGCCCACCTGATTGGTGGAAATGGCGACACCCGCCACCTTGGCCGCATCCTTCAAACCATCCAGCAGCCGCGCCGTCATGGCCTCGGCATGCTTGTAGTATTCAGGATGAGCGTTCAACTCACGCATGGTAGCTAGCCCTGCCGCCATGGCCACCGGATTCCCTGAAAGAGTCCCCGCCTGGTAAATCCCGCCAAGAGGAGCAATCTGCTGCATCACGTCCAAGCGACCGCCGTAAGCGCCCACTGGCATGCCTCCGCCGATAATCTTGCCGAAAGTGGTCAGGTCCGGCTTGATACCATACAGTCCTTGGGCACAATGGATACCCACCCGGAATCCGGTCATGACCTCGTCTACGATTAAAAGCGCTCCATGTTTCTTGGTTTCTTCGGAAAGAGCTTGCAAGAATTCGGGTTTGGCAGGCACTACCCCCATGTTTCCGGCCACAGGCTCCACAATCACGCCGGCAATTTCATCGCCAATCTGGTCGAACAGTTCCCTAACTCCGGCCACATCGTTGTACTGGAGGGTCAGCGTATACTTTGCAAGGTCGGCGGGAACGCCCTTGCTGCTGGGCTTGCCCGTAGTAAGCATTCCGGAGCCTGCCTTGATCAGCAGGCTGTCGCTATGGCCGTGGTAACAGCCTTCAAACTTCACAATCTTGTCGCGTCCCGTAAACCCGCGGGCCGCACGGATGGCGCTCATGGTAGCCTCGGTACCGCTATTCACCATGCGGATCATCTCTACGCTGGGCACAAGGTCCATCACCAGCTTAGCCAGCTCCGACTCCAAGCCGCAAGGCGCCCCGAAGCTCAGGCCGTTCTTGGCGGTTTCTGCCACCGCACTGATAACCGCATCGTGGGCATGCCCCAGAAGCATAGGGCCCCAACTGCCCACGTAATCGATGTAATCGTTGCCATCCACATCGTAAATATGGCTGCCCTTTGCCCGGGCGATAAAAGGAGGTGTGGCCCCCACGTTGCCATAGGCCCGCACTGGGCTGTTCACGCCACCGGGCATCAGAGTCTTGGCTTCGGTAAAAAGATTTTCGCTGAGAGAGTGGTTCATACCCATAAAATAGAAAATCCGACCCGAAGGCCGGACTTTTTTAAACGTATCCGTTTTTACAAACGATTACTTGGCAGTAACCGTACCCTTATTGAAGTTTTCGCAACCTGCTTCGGCCATTTTCTTCAGATCGTCAGCGGTAAGGCCACCGGCATCTTCTTCAGTGTTTTGGGCAGGGAAGTCGGAATAGGTAATGAGAATCTTGTCGCCTTCAATCTTCCAGGTTGTTTCAGAAGAGCCATAGCCAGGAACCGTCTGCACCATCGTTGCAGAATTGTCACCAGTCTTCACTTCACACTTGGGTTCAGAACCACCAGAGTTAGAAGAGGAATCATCGCCACAAGCGGTGAAGATAGCGGCAGCGCCGAGAGCGGCAAGAAGCATGAGTTTTTTCATTTTTTTTCTCCATTGAACGCAAATAAATTTGCTTTGTTAAAATGTTGTAATCAATCTATATTTTTTTTTGCACTAATAGCAAATCAACACACAAAAAACCGTAAAAAGAAAATTACAGTAGGCTTTTTTCCAGCGCCTCTTTTGCATGGTAAGTAATAATAATATCCGCCCCAGCACGCCTAAATGCCACCAAGTTTTCGTGAATAATGGCATTTTCATCGATAAGACCCAAATTGGCGGCTGCCTTCACCATGGCATATTCTCCGCTCACGTTGTATACCGCCACCGGCACATCACTGACTTCGGCAGTCTGACGGAGTACATCCAAGAAGGCAAGACCAGGCTTCACCATCACCACGTCGGCACCTTCTTCCAGATCCAGTTCCACCTCGTGCAAAGCCTCACGGCCATTACGTACGTCCATCTGGTAGCCCTTGCGGTTGCCGCACTGCGGGGCCGAGCCCGCTGCCTCGCGGAAAGGTCCGTAGTAGGCGCTGGCAAATTTTGCGCTATAAGACATGATCGGAGTCATCTTGAACCCGTTCTCGTCCAACTTTTCGCGAATGGCCGCCACACGACCATCCATCATGTCGCTAGGGGCCACCATGTCGGCACCGGCAACGGCGTGGGACAGGGCAGTCTTTGCCAAAAGTTCCAGAGTGGCGTCATTATCCACTTCACCATCCTTAAGAACACCACAATGACCATGGCTCATGTATTCGCAGAGGCACACGTCTGTAATGATGTAGAGTTCCGGAAACCTGGCCTTCAGGGCACGGACAGCACGCTGGATAATCCCGTCGTCGTCATAGGCGGAACTGGCCATCTCGTCCTTCATGTCGGGAATGCCGAACAGCAAGATAGACTTCAGCCCTAGGGCAGCATAGCCGTCCACTTCCTTCAGCAATTCGTCAATGGAAAAACGATACTGCCCCGGCATAGACGGAATTTCTTCCTTGATTCCCGAGCCCTCCTTTACGAACAAGGGGTATACCAGGGATGCCGGATTCAAGGTAGTTTCTGCAACCATGTTGCGAATGGTTTCGTTCTTACGCAGGCGACGGGGACGTTTAATCATTTTTATGCCTTTGGTTTCAGGTTACAGGTATTAGATTACTCGTCCAATATAACAAAAAAAAAGCTACATTTCTCGCCGAAATCCAATAGGAGTATCTCTTATGAAATACGGAATCATAGGTACGGCCATTCTCGCCACAGGCATCGCCGCCTACGCCGCAGAAGCCGCCAGCGCTACCGACAACATGACCCTCAAGGGCAATGTCCAGACCCAGGTCACCAAGTCCATCAACGACCACGACAACAATTTCAGCAGCGGTTGGATCCGCGCCAACGTGGGTGGCCAGTACAAGAGCGAAAACCTGGACGGAACCATCATGCTCCGCATCTTCGCCCCGGAATTCGGCAACAAGAACGTCACCGACGTCAAGACCGATGAAAACGGCAACGTCAAGGCCACCAAGTCCGCACAAGACAAGATTCTCGCCGACCTCTACTGGGCCAACTACAAGTGGGGCGTTACCGAGAACGACCAGGTAAACCTGAAAATCGGTCGTTGGAAAACAGACTGGTCCCAGTCCACCCACTACGGTACCTATATCGACAAGGACCTGACCAAGCGCGGTCTCTGGATGCGCGACTATAGCCACAACGCTCTGGAACTGGGCTGGAAGCACGGACAAAATCAGTTGAACGCCATGCTGGCCACCAAGGACGGTAACGCCAACCAGGGTTACCTCCGCGTTGAAGACGACATGAAGTTCACCTTCCCCCTGGAAGTGAAGGTGGCCTACCGCGGAAACCTGGTCGACGTGGTGCAGAATACCGCCTACCTCACCCACCGTGTGGCCGCCTACGGTAGCTTCTCCCTTATTCCCAACCTGAGACTCTACGGCGAATACGCCTGCATCTACACCCAGGACGACGACATCAATACCAAGGCCTCCAACTATATCGCTCCTGAATCCAAGTATTTCCAGCCGGGCATCTACTACCAGCCCACTTACGTAGGCCTGGAACTTCCTGTCCGCATGGTTCCCGTGATGAACGTACTGCTTTCTAACCTGATGGTAGAAGGCGAATACATCAACGACAGACAGATCATGGCCGGCAGCAAAGACGAAATGGATGACTGGGCATGGACCGTGGCCTTGGTCCGCAACATCGGCAAGTCCAAGCTGCAGTTCAGCGTGTACAGCGAAAACGAAGTCAGCGACGTGGCTCTCGCCTTCCGCCTCACCAGCACCATCAAGTAATCAAGGTTTAGTGGAAAACGAAAGGGCGAGTCGGATGACTCGCCTTTTTTTCTACAGCATATATGGATCCTCGCTAGAGTTTACCCCGGATTTGATCCGGGGCGAGGATGACGTTAGGCCTATGGCGTCGGCTTCTCGGTGGCAGGCTGGGTTTCCGTAGCAGGAGCTGCAGCCTCGGGCCCGCTAGAAGGATCCGCGGTCTTGGGGCCCGCCTGTGTCTCTTGCTCCAGAATCTCCTGCAAAATCTCTGCGGCCTGCTCGAACTCGCCCGAGGTAGAACAGGTCTTGCTGTTGAGAATCTTCTGCAGGTACTGCTTCTGCATGTCGATGTTGCCTTCGGCACTGTAGATAGCGGCCAGCTTGAACATGGTGGTACAAACCTTCTGGCCTTCGGGGAATGCATCAGCCAGGCTCGTAAACACCTTCTTAGCCTTCTCCACCTGGTTGGCATCAATCAGGCACAGCGCCATCCAGTAAAGGGAATTTTCCCCCAGTTCGCCAGTCTTCATCTGCTCGTAGACCTGCTTGAATCCGGCGTAGGCCAGCTTGTATTCGCCACGATGGTAATCAGAACGGGCCGTGTTGAACATGGCTTCTGCCTCTACCAGTTTCTCCGCTTCACGCTCCAGGCTATCCATGGAAATAGGAGCTGCCGGGGCGCCGCTCACCACTACCTTCTTTGCCAGGATCTTGTCGCTCTTACCCAGCAACATGTCCAGACGGTAGATGATTTCTTCCTGACGGGAATCGTTCCTTTCGGACTCGTCACCCATCCGGCGCGAAAGCATGGTAATCTCGGCCATCATGCGCTTCTGCACCAGAGCCGAAGCATCCAGTTCAGCCTTCAGGCTATCCATCTCAGCTCGCAGAGAATCATTCTGTACAGAAAGTTTCAGCACGGCAGAATCCAGACCCTGCTGTACACCACTCTGCACATCGGTTCCCACCGCCTTCATCTCTTCGGTGCGGAGCATCGTTATCTTGGAGCACCCGACAAGCGCAAACGCAATCGATACTATTCCAATAGCAAGTTTTTTCATGACGCAGACTCCTGCGAAGACTTAATAAATTACTGCTTGATGTTTACGCGGAAGTTGGCACGGCGGTTCTGAGAATAGGCTTCTTCAGTTTCACCCTGGGCCTTCGGAGCTTCCTTACCGTAACTCACAGATTCCATACGACTGTTCTCGATACCATAGGCAGCCAGGAATTCCTTCACCTTCATAGCGCGCTTTGCACCTAAAGTAAAGTTGTAGTCTTCTGTACCGCGGGCATCGGTGTGGCCTTCGATGGTAATAGTGAAGCGCTGTTCCTTCAGCAGCAACTCACCCACCTGGGCCAGCAGTTCCTTAGCCTTCTCGGTAAGTTCGGAGCGGTCAAAGTCAAAGTACACGTCTTCGGACATGATCTGGTTGATCAACGCTTCCAAGCGGGCACGTTCCGCTTCCAGGCGTTCTGCATCCAGACGGGCCTGTTCGGCGGCCAGGGAATCAGCCTGGGCCTGGGTCATAGCAGGCTCTGCACTCTGAGCGGCTTCAGCAGCGGGTGCAGCCTCGGCGGCAGGGTTCGTCTCTGGCTGTTGCTTCTTGGCACATGCCACCAGGGCAAGGCAGGCAGCGCTAGAAATCAGGGCAATCTTGACAATGTTCTTCATTTGGATCCTTCTTTAGGTTGTGGTTTATTTTCGTCGTAGAACCAGGACCATGTGGGCGCCGTATTCTCGCCGGCCTGGGTAATGCGGGTGACGTTGCTTCCATCCTTGCGCATAATGTAAATCTGGTAGGTCCCGCTCCGGTTGCTGGCAAAGGCAATAAGCTTGCCGTCCGGCGACCAGGTGGGGTGTTCGTTGTTACCCGCGTTATTGGTGAGCTGCACAATATCAGAGCCGTCCAGGGCGCAGGTGTAAATGTTCATCTTGCCGTTATCCATGGAAGTATAGGCAATGCGGTCACCTTCGGGCGACCAGCTGGCACGCTCGTTATAGCGGCCCATAAAAGTCACGCGACGCAGGTCGCTTCCGTCCTTGCCCATCACAAAAATCTGGGGTCCACCACCACGGTCACTGGTAAACAGCACTTCGGTAGCGTACGGGCTCCAGGCGGGGCTGGTCTGGTTGGACTTCAGGTAAGCAAACTTGCGGGCCTTACCTGTCTCCATGTTGCCGATGTACAAGTCCGTCTTGCCATCTTTAGAAGACGAGAAAAGCAGTTCCCCATTCACAGGGTTCACCGCCGGACTATAAGTCTGGTCAAACTGTTCAAACAAGGGCTTTTCGGGCCTACCGAAATTCTTGGTGTAAAGCCTCGGGCGATTGGTCTTGAAATTCACATACACCAGGCCCTTGTTTCCCCGGGTCCACACTGGCATCATGCTGATGGTAGAATCCCTGGTAATCTGGGAACGATGGAATCCGTCGTAGTCGGATACCACCACCTGCTTGACTCCGTCAATTTTCGAGACGTAGGCAATGCGGGTACTAGCCACGCCGCGCTCGCCCCACAGCTGGTATATCACCTTGTCAAAGAAGGTGTGCATCGCGCGGCGAAGTTCCTTCTGGGGCACCGTGTAGCGTTCGCCCAAAAGCAAGTCCTTGCTCTGGGACACATACAGGTAACAGTCAACGGCAAGGCGGCCATCACTTGTGGGCTCCACCTTCCCCGTCATGTAGTGTTTCGCCTTGGAACGGCTAAAAAGGGCCAAGTTAAACTTTTCAGAAGCGATTACATCAAAGCGTCCAGAAAGATTGGCATCGCGAGTGAGAATCTGGTGAGGCTTTTCCTCAATCCAGTCGATTCCCGGTTTCTCTTCAAAAGGAACAATTCCTATAGGCGTGGTCTTGAAAACAGAAATTCCCACATCGACAGCAATGGTATCGATAGAGGCAAACGCGCCCTGCGGTACCACGCACACCAAGGCAAGTACAAATCCCCAAACAAACCTAGTCACATTTTCTCTCATTCTAAAATACTCTTTCTCAATTATAGAAAACAAAAAACATTATTCAGCCGTTTACATCATTCGTCATGGCGGGCTAGAACCGCCATCTAGTTTTTTCCATTCCTGATTCCGGCTCAAGGCCGGAATGACGTTCAATTACTTTCAATAACATACAAAATCAGTTAGGTGTAAAATTGAAGTTCAGCACCAAATTCGGGGCGCGGTAGTTGAAGGGCAGCTCCGGCACCTTGGAAATCTGGATTGCGCGTACCGACAGGTGGTCCCAGGCCTTGTTGCCCGAAGACTTCTTGAGAATCACCGCCGAAATCTTGCCGAAACGGTCCACCGTGAACTGCACCGTGGTCTTGGCATCGCGCCCCACCTTCAGGTCCTTAGGCGGTTTGAAATTACCCATGATAATCTTCTTTAACTGTTCCAGGTAAACCTGCATCAGCGGGTCCATATCCACAGAACCTACAGGATCCAGGCTGGGGGACTCCAACGCCACAGGCAAATCCATGTCGTCTACCGGGAAATCATCCACCGGTTCCGGCTCAGGCTCGGGCGGTTTCGGGTCCTCGTAGACCTCCTCCGGCTTTTCCTCTGGTTCGGGCTTTATCTCCGGCGGCAACTTCTTGTTGACCTTGGGCTTCGGAGGTTCATGCTTCGGTTTAGGCGGTTGAGTCTTTGGCGGAGCAGGAGGCTTGGGCTGCGACACCTGAACCATCTCGAACACGGGAATAGGTTCCGGCTCAGGCTTCACATTCACGTAGTGGAAAGCGATACAGATGGCCACAATGGCCAAATGAAAGACTACCGCACATACGATAATCTTCAGCAACGTAGAATCTACGCCAGAAGCAAAGTACAGTATCCTTTCCTGAACTCTTTTCATTTACCCGGAGCTTCCTTGGGATTCATGGTCAGGAACCCAAGTTTTGTCACGCCCAGTTTCTGCACCTGGGTCACTACCTGCATCACCAGGCCGTAGCGCACAGACTCGTCGGAGTTAATGACCACCGCCATCTCGCCATTCCAAAGGGACTGAAACACGCTATTGAAACTATCGAAATCCACCATCATGTCAGCGATATAGATTTCATCGTCCTTGGTGATGGACACTTTCAAGAGCTTTTCCTGCTCCATGGTGGGGGCTTCGGCCTTGGGCAAGTCCACCTTGACACCCTGGCTCATGAGGGGCGCAGAAATGATGAACACAATCAAGATAGAGAACACGATATCAATCATGTTCGTCAGGTTCATCTCCTGCTTTAGTTCTTTTCCGCGGCTGCGCTTCACCTAGGCCTCCTAGCCCGCGACTTCTTCAAGGGCAAGCAGGTCTCCGCGCTTGAACAAACTGAGCACCTGGGAACCGAAGTTGAAATAAGAGATTTCGTTCTGGCCGTTACAGCTGGTAAAGTAGTTGTAGCCTGCAGAGGCAGGAATGGCCACCACAAGGCCTCCCACCGTAGTAATCAGGGCCATGGCGATACCAGGAGCCACCACGCTCAAATCGGCGGAACCATGCTGGCCGATCTGGAAAAACGCAATCATGATTCCCCACACGGTACCCAACAAGCCAAAGAACGGAGCCAGGTTAGAGCTTGTAGCCAAGAAACTCAGGTACTTATCTTCGGTAAGGCGGAGGCCTTCGATAGAGCGCTGGATCGTATCTTCCAGGAGAGATGCACGGTGCTGGATAGAGTCGTAACTCACGAAATTACTGAACTTGGAGGCCTCTTTCAGCACTTCGGCGGTAAGTCTACGCAGGGCACTGTCCTCGGCCATTTCACACAATTCCTGCAATTCCACAAACTGGGTCACCGTATTGAACTTGCGGAAGAACTCGGCATTGGCATGCTTGTTCTTGAGATAGGTGATATACTTGACGATGATGATTCCCCAGGAACCCAGGGACATAATGGCCAAAATGCAAAGGACTACGATGGTTGCAATATCGGACTGCAACACCATTTGCACCAAAGGAATGGAATTGTTCAAAAGAACCTCCGTATAGAATCAACATAAATAATATAGAAAAAACAACAAATAATTAAAAATTTTCTCCTTTTACCCTTGACAAGGCGCCCATATTTTTTGATATTTGGTGAACCTTTCGGGGTTATAGCTCAGTTGGTAGAGCGCCTGCATGGCATGCAGGAGGTCAGGAGTTCGACTCTCCTTAGCTCCACTCCAAGGACTCGCTTCAAAGCGGGTCCTTTTCTTTTCGGTCACTCTCCCTAAAAAGATTAATTCTGCTTGGTATCCGTGCTGCCTGCATTCAGCTTGATATCGGGCAGGTCGCGCACGTAGATGGAGAAGCTCCAACCTGCGGCAGGGCCCGTAGGCGTCCAAGTAAAATCCAACTGCCAGCAGTGGAGCGTCCTGTTGAAGGTAAACCTGTGAGTTACGAATTTACCTTCGTTGTAATCATACTGGGTGCTATAGCTCATCTCCCAATTGACCGTGGGCTGGAAAGTAGCCGTAATGCTGGTAGAATGAGATATGTTATCCTGGAACAAGTCCTTAGCCACTCGGGTACTGGAGAAGGTGTAACGGTAATCGAAACTGAACGACCACTTGAGCATTTCGTACTTGTTCATTTGGGAAGGAAGTCCTCCGTTAAAATTACCGCTCCAACGGAACACTCGGGCGAGTTCGTAACCCCAGTAAATCAATTCAGGATACTGGACCTTATTGGGGTCATCAGAAAATTTATGATAAACGCTGTGGCGTGTATTGACCGTAAACATGTAATCCGGCAGCACCTGCAAGCCAAAACTAGAGGTAATATCCGAGAAGTTCAGGGAATCGGCGGCAAAATTATACGACACATTATGACGCGTCGTAAGCACGCGGCGGTTTCCATACTGGTCCTCTACGGCGCTCGAACCTTCTTCCCTGGTCGTATCCGCTGCACGGCCGACAACCTTCAGATACTTGATATCAAAGTCATTGTTTAAACCAAATCCCACCGTTTTCTGTTCAATCTGGTACGGTGTCTGTCCCAATAACGGGTGTGCCGCAAAAGTCTTCACCGTATCCATTTCCGGAGCATAGGTATACGATACACTAGGAGAAAGAACATGCCTAACGCCGGTAAAACGTCCTATTTCCGGCACCCAGATTCCGTACAACTTTGTATCCGCCGTAATGCTATAGTTATGGTTATAGGCCACATCACCATAGCTATCGTGCTCTGGGTCCAGACTCATGTACCGCTTGCGGTATATCAGGGAATCTTCCGGATTTCGCCAAGATGTTCCTGTCCAGAAACCCGTAAATGTCGCTCGAGGAGTAAGGTTAATGACTCGAAGCATTCTCATGGAGTAATCGAGAGAATAGGTTCCCGTATAACCTACATACTTGGCCGTGGTGTCCACCTCGTTAACGGTATCCTGCGCCCTAACGGTATAGTAGTTAAACCTGTTATTGAAACTATAGTTGAATTTTTCCAGGTAGCTGGCAAGGGAATGGTCATCGTAGGCCTCTTCATCTTCGTCCACGTCAAAATTGAACAAGGGGCCACTCATGCGATACTGGATATCGGGTATTTCCCTCTGCATCATGTCCGTTACCAGGTTGTGGTCCTGACGAACCTTCACCGTCAAGCTCTTGTTAGTGCCGAACTTGCCCGAATAAGTCATCTGGGCGTTGGCCTGCTGATTCAGGATGGTCTCGGCATCTAGGGCGTTATCTTTACGGACACTCTGGCTAGAAACAAAGGATCCCGAACCGCTCAAGGTATGCTTGCCATCGGGAGTCAAATTCTGGTTGTGAGTAAATCGAATGTCATAGCCGCTATTGGCTAAGTCGAACTCTTCCAGATAGCTGGTGTAAGAAATGTTTCCATCCAGCACATAACGCAACTTGTAGCGAACCTCCCCCGTCAAGGTGGAACGTTCAAAACGAGCTTCTTCACCTTCAATAATATCGCCCTTGACCGTGGCATCCCAATAATCATTCGGGGCATAGTAGAATCCCAAGTTGCTCATGTAATACCCCTGTACCTGGTCACCACCAAACTTGGGCGTCAAGAGGCCCGACTTACGTCCACTCTTGAGGGGGGCTACAATCATGGGAAGTACCGCCACAGGAACATCAGCAATATTCAAGACCACAGGACGCGCAGTAATGGTTTCCTTGGGCTTTACCACCATGCGCCGTCCATAGAAATAAAAATGCTGATGAGTGGAATCATTACAGGTACTAAAGTCTCCACGGGCAATCTGGATTCGCTGGTCAGGGAGCCTGCGGACTTCCATGCCGTTCAACTGCTGGTTATCCTGATAGGTGGTGGCATAGTAGATTTCACCTATCCTGCTTTTCATGTTATACTTGAGGCGCATTCCCGAAAGGGAGGGATTCTTGGTTTCCCGAAGAATGGGGTCGCCACTTGCCGCCAACACGCTGTTTTCCTGGTCAAACCATATGGTATCCGCGTCCAAGGTTGCGGTTCTATACTTTAGCTGGGCACTATTGTTCAAGTTGAAAGTGGACTTGTCCACATCGTAAACCAGGTCCACGGCACGGTACTCAATGGTATCCACACCGGAAGTGTCGTTCATCCAGTTTACTTCGGTAGTGTCCTTTTCCTCTTCCTGGACCCGTTCTTCCAATTCAAAACGGGTCATCTCCTGGCCGAAGGCAGGGAGAAACAGGACCGTCAAGGCAAACACCAAAACGGCCCACAGGAGACTATGGGTTCTCATCAAAAACACGTTGCGGTCAATTTAGAAAAACAGACTCAAAAAAATTGCTAGGTCTTAGCAATCATCATCAATGAATCCGCCTGGAATGGCAGTTCTGCAGGTTCCGGTGTAGCGATAACCACCTGGCACTGTTTTTCGCGAATCAAGGAGGCCACTGCATCACGGCGGGAAAGATCCAGCTCCGCGAAAATGTCATCCAGTAGTAAAATCGGTTTGCCCAGGTTTTCACTGGCGATGTCCACGGCGGCAAAGCGCATGGAAAGCGCCGCAGAACGGCATTGTCCCTGAGAACCAGCAGAACGCATGGCATATCCCGAAATACACAAGTCCAGGTCATCACGGTGAGGCCCCGCCATGGTCATACCCAAAGTTTTCTCGACCTTTTCCATTTCCGAAAGCTTACGCCCGAAAGCCTCGCGAAACTGCGCCTCGTCAAGGCCAACCATAGAAGCCTCTGCCGAACCGTCAGCAGCATCGGACATTTCATCGACAACATCCAGCGACTTGAATATGGAGCTCCTGTAGGCACAGGTAATTTCGTCCACGCCTCCCGAAAGCTTACGGTAATACCCCGTAATCACGGGGGAAATATCAGAAGAAAGAGACACCCGTGCTGCCCAGAGCCTTGCACCCAGCTCTACAAGCTGGTCCGTCAGCACATGGAACAGGTCGTCGCCACCCACGGCAGCGCCCTCCTGCTTGAACTGCCTAAGCCACTGATTCCGCTGTTGCAGGACCCGCTTATACTGCCGTAGGGTGGCGACATTCGCCGCCGACCTAAAACAGAGGATTTCGTCCAACCACCGGCGGCGTACCTCCGGAGCCCCCCGCAAAAGTTCTATATCGGAAGGTTGCATAATGACCGACGGGCACTTACCGAAGAACCCGGCCACAGACCGCAGGTCCTCGCCGTTCTCCCTGGCCTGGGACTTTCGTTTCCCGACGCAAACTCCACGATTCCAGCTTTTTCCGAGGCTCTCGAATTCACCACGCATAATCAACTCGGGAGTATTCCAGCGGATTAGCTCAGCCAGCTCCTTCGCCCGAAACGAGAATCCCTGGGACAGCAAGTGGATAGATTCCAAAACGGAGGTCTTGCCACAACCGTTGGGGCCACCAACCACGTTGATTCCCGGAACAAATTCCCTTTCAAACTGCTCGAAGCTCCGGACATTCTGGATGAACAGACTGGATATCACGGGATATAGCCTCGCAGGCCAAAGCTCAAGGGGTTCCAGAGTCCTGCCTCGGATTCGTAGGTCAGGGCGTAGTTCACGTCGAACAGATATTTCTTTTTCGCAATGGGAATCCTGAATTTGTAACCAAGCCCCATCATGAAATTACGGTCATCCATACCCGTGCGAACCGTTCCATCCTTGATGATTTCACATTCAAAACCTACGCGAGCCGTCCACAAATGCCAATGGGTATCAAAAACCAAAAGTGTATCCGCCAGCTGGTAATCCAAGGCTTCCATCCAGGCGTAAACGGGCTTTCCAAGCACCTTGGAACGGTAACCCGCTCCAATCTGCAAAATCTTAGGACGCACACCTTCCGTAGAAGGCACGGAATTGTCAGAACTCACCGTCTTGGTCCAGCGGGAAGACAGATTCTTACTGAAGCTCAGGTTCCGAATGACCACGGAGGTGGACCATTTTTCATTCCATTGACGGAGCCAACCGATGTTCAAAGACACGGGGCTGGTATAACCATCGTTCAATTCGATATTTTCATCCTCGTAATACTCGGCGATATCCATGTTATCGTAACTCATGGAAAGGGAAAGCCCGAAAGCATCCCTACGGGTTGCCCTATACGAAAAGCCCAAATACATCATGGAGAAGAATGGTGTAGCTGTCCCGAGAGTTTGGTCATCATCGTCAATAACCTTGAAATCCATGTCCCCACGATAAAGCACGGCAAAGCCCACACCCATGCGCTTGCCCACATTTGATTCAATGCCTAACGAACCTCCCGTACGGTCCAAATCTCGTTTTTCGCCGTTCAACGTATAACTAAAATTCTGCCTAAACCCGAGAATGGCAGGGTTCCAGTAAGCACCGGGCATGGCAGCAGTATCGGCTGAGCCCGTGTTTCCACGGCCCAGTTCGCGGGTCCCTGCACCCATACGTTCCACAAAGCCGTCAAAACCGCCTAGGGAGGCCTTCTTTTCAACTACACCCGCCGAGGCGACGGAAGCGAAAAGCAGAAGCGTCACAAACGCCAATATAAAATGCATGGTTCCCCTGAACATCATCGGCCTCCCCCAAGGCTCATCACCTTGCCCCAGCCGATATGTCCATGATTATCCTTGACCCGTACATAGTAAATGCCCATAGTACAGGGTCTTCCCCCATCGTCCATGCCGTCCCAGAAATCTTCCTTGGCATTGGTACTGCGGGATTCATCTGCAGAGCGGGGAGCTCCACTCACAATCTTACGTACCCTGCGCATGTCATAGCTAAAGACTTCTATAGTAATCTTGGAATCCTTGCCAACCTTATACGACACCAAGGACTGCCCTCCGGCGGTAATAACTGAAGGCACCATACGAATCGTTCCCAGGTTCCCGCCCAGCTTGGCACGATTGAGAACCGTCGTCCAGGTCTTTCCAGAATCAGCAGAAACAGAGATTCCATTGCCGTCTGTCGCCACGGCAAGTCCCATGGTCTTGGCATTCAAGGGGAACTTGGCAATAGAAGTAATGATAGCATCACGGTCCGTCACCCCCGTCTCAAAGCCATTAAGCCAGGGATCCGTGGACTCGGTTCCCTTTCCGTGGGTACGCACTCCCTTAGAATCCAGAAGCAGGTAACCGCTAATAGAGCCGCCAGCCACCCACACTCCAACAAAGGCCTTGTCCCCCATAAAGGCGACCCCCGTTACCGTGTAGTCCGCGTTGTCATAAACGTCTTTCTTCTGGGCTACTCCCGCAGAATCCAGGAAGGTCACCTTCTTGAAATCATCCTTGCCGCCGAGGACCTTACGCCATAGGTTTCCGGTCAAGACGCCCTTGTTCAAAGAAGAAGTCTCTACAATAGCCTGCAATGGCTTTCCCCCAATCCATACGCCCGTGACCCGTTCCTTTTCCAGAGTCTTGGAAGCGTTTAGGACCTCCCCAGCCGACGACTGCATCCACAGGCCCTGGGGTGTTGCAATCCACATGTCCCCCGTTTCAGGGTTCAATTCCAAATCAAATACGTCCAGATATTTGGAAAAGTCTACTGACCCTGCCGAAGGCAAAGCTACCCACTGGTGCGTTTTCTTATCCAGGAGTTTCAAAGCAATACGGGGGTTCCCCACCCCTTTTGAGATATCGTATTCCACAATTCCCAGACGACCGCGAGCCGCATACAAGGTCTTCTTGGATTCCTGGTAGGCAAAACCGCTGACCGCATATTCCATGGGATTCTCAACGGACTCCATCATGACGGGTATATCTAGCGGCGTGGAAACCACCCCAGACTCTTTCAGGGAGAAAAAGCCCCGAGGCTCCAAGAAATGGTCCGATTCATCTAGGCCAAACATGGGGAGCACAACTCCCAAATCGCCCGCAGATTCCATAGGAAACCGCCTGCGTTCAGCAAGCTTGTCCGCATAGGTCTGGTAATGCACAGCGGACACTTCATTGTCCACAGGTTCCACCACCTGGGGCTTTCCCACCTTGACCTTACCCGAACCGTCCAAGCTCAAATTCAGGAGGGATACCCCCTGGTTCACTTCACCACGGGAATACACCCAGAGTTGCCCATCTGCAGGTCCCGGGGCAACGCTTATCGTCCAGTTGCTAAAGAGGGTTTCGCCTTCGGCAAAGGCCATTCCGAGCCCGCACAGAAGCAGTGCTATTCCTACCGTAAACCGGCCTGCCAAATTCTCTTTCAAAAAAAGCATATCCACCGCGCTATCTACCGCATGTCAATTTCATCTACCCCGGGCAGGGCTTTGTACCGGAAATCCTCGACGGAAACGTTCTTCATGACCTTCAGGTTCACGATATTGTACCAGCTGGAATTGCCCGACGGATCCACCGTAAAGAGCCGCACCGGCGAAAAATCCTTCTTTGAAAGCCAGACTTCCATCTGGGTGAACTGGCCCTTGTACTTGGAGGGGTCCAACTTGAGCACCCACAGTTTCTGACCTGCAAATTCGCCCTCCCCAACGCTTAGAGCCTTGCAGTTCAGGTACTTGAACAATAGTTCGGAAGGGTGCAGCGAAGAGGACAGGTCCTCTACCGCCTTGACAAGCACCTGTTTCTGTTCCACATTGTGTTGCCACATGCTCTCGCCGTCGCTATAGAACTTAATGCCCGCCAGTTCCAACTTGAACTTGTCGCCTTCGGCCACCACCAGCTTTCCCTGCTGGCTTACGATATCCGGAGAATCTGCATAAAACAGCTGCAACTTAAAATCCAGGCTCCAGGCCTTACCTGACTTGAACCAGTCCTGGGATTTTTTCATCACCTGGTCTGCAGTTAAGGCATAGGCGGCAGACACAAAAAGGCCCCAAAAGACCAATATAAAAAGCTTCAAATTTTTCATAAATCTCCGAATAATACGCAAAAAATACAAAAAGGACAGTCCGCTTTTCGCAAAAACGCTTTTTTCCCCTGTAAAATATTTCTATTTTAGGCCTGTACTTTTTTTAAAGGATTATATGCGCAATTTGTTTTTACCCATGGCATTGGCTGGAGCGTCCCTCGCTTTTGCCGCCGAAGTGGAGCTCCACGGAGCCATCAACGCGGACTATGCCACCTATTTTGACAGCGATTTCGACCCCACTAACGCAGCGAACCAGGATATCGACCTTGCGGCTACGGCCCACATGGACGAAAACTTTTCCGTCACGGTGAAGACCAACACCCACAGCACCTATGTTACCGATAGCACGGGCAACAGGGAAGCCTCGGAAACCCGCAGGCACAACCTGGCCAGAAGTACGGCCATGGGTGATGGCGGCCGCTTCACGGAGTTCAATTTTGACGGCGTGGAATTCCGCTGGGACGTAACCCATGCCGTGGCCCTGGTATTTGGTGACTTGACCTACAGTGCTGGTGCCTTCAACTACTATTACTGGCGTGACCCTGCCCGCTACGCCGTCATTACCCGAGAAGAGGGTCTGAGAGGTGTTGGTGCCGAATTCGGAAACGATAAGTACGGAAAGGGAAAGCTCTATTTCGGCGCATCCGAGGATACGGACCATACCGTAGCCCTGTTCGGAACCTACGCATTCCCCCTTCTGAACCGCGCTAACGAGCACCTGGTGCTCACCCCGAGCCTAGACTGGATGTTCGGCCAGCATATCAACCGCACTCACACTTATGTACTGGGTACCGAAGTAGACTACTCCAAGAGCTACGAAAACCTGAACTACGGCATTTACGCCGTCTGGGGACTCCACCCCTACAAGGGCAAGGGCGTCCACTCCTTCTTGCTTGAACCCAGCTTCAACTTCTACTTCTTCAATCTGGGCTTCACCTACTTCTATGTCATTACCGACAAGGACTACGCGGCAGAACCCCAGCTATTCACCGACGACCAGTATTTGCTGGCGGTGGAACCCAGTTTCAACCTCCACAAGAAATTCACCATGGGTGTTTCTTACGAATACCATGATCCCGACAGGGAAATCCACGGTGACGACTACAGTTTCTTGGGCTTGAACAACTATCTGTACCCCACCATGGGCAGCGAAGTGGTATTCTGGTTCGGTTATAATTTCAGCGACAATATGGATACCGACTTTGCCATGGGTATCAGTGGCAAGGTGGAATTCTAACACGATATGACCAAAGAAATCGCAAAAAAAGACAAGAAAGAAGCTTTCAAGAAGATTTCGGAGAAAGCCTCTAGCCTGCTTTTTGAGCTAATTACCGATATTCCGGGTTCTCTCTACACACCTATCCAGAAACCTGACGAAAAGGCCAGGCTTTTGACCCAGCGGGCAGCCTGGAAATCCGCCACGGTCAGTACCTCCCTTTCTATACCTGCCGGCATAACGGGCATCTTGACCGCCATTCCCGACATTGCGGCCATCTGGAAAATCCAGGCCCAGCTGGTAGCGGACATTGCTGCAAGCTACGGAAAATTGGCTCTTCTCAGCCGAGAGGCTATGGTATGGTGCCTTTTCCGACATAGCGCGGCCCAACTCCTGCGGGACATCGCCGTCCGTACCGGAAGTAGAATTATCGTCCAAAAGCTTTCCACAACCGCCATCAAGGCGATACTTGCCAAAGTAGGGGCCAGCGTGTCATCCAAGCTACTGGGAAAGACCCTACTTCGGGCTATTCCTGCCGTAGGCGCTCTCGGAAACGGAATTTACGCCTATATGGATACATGCGAGGTGGGCAAGACTGCCGCCGCCTACTTCAGGGCCCTTTCTGATCAAGAGGCACCACCTGAGGCAAATACCGCCGAAGACGCCGAATAACCACCCCCGCCCTTGAGAACGGGGGCTTTTTTTTCTATCTTTGGGCGCAACTCAAACAAACATCAACTCCATTAGTGGAATAAAATATGAAAAACATAGAAAAGCACAGAAATATTGGTATTTCTGCCCACATCGACTCCGGTAAGACTACCCTTACCGAACGTATCCTCTACTTCACAAAGCGTATCCACGCTATCCACGAAGTTCGTGGTAAAGACGGCGTCGGTGCCACGATGGACTCCATGGAACTT